>WRML01000248.1 GCA_009777165.1 Kiritimatiellota bacterium | reverse complement strand
GAAATCCCCGAACGGGACATTGCCGACGGCCACATCGAAGAACCCGTCATGCAACCCCACGCGCTCGTAGCCGTCTATAAACGACGTCGCCTCCGGGTAGAGGGCTTTGAGTATCGAACCCGTCACGGGGTCTATCTCCACGGCTACCCATGACACCTCGCCGCCGTACTCGCCAGCCGCCCCGATGAAATGCCCTGTGCCCGCGCTCGGCTCCAGGAACCTGCCGTGCCTCACGCCCATCTCGCGGAGCGCACCGTGCATCATGCGGACAACACTGACGGGCGTGTAGAACGCCGAGAGCGTCGAGGCCGTCGCACGGCTCAACTCCTCTTCCGAGAGCAGGGACTCAATCTCCTTGTAGAGTTCATATCCCTTCTGCCCCAGCTTCGTTTCTCTGATGGATTTGTCGCTGCTGTTTTTGGCATACCTGTAATAGTAGTCAAACACGTCCGCAAGACCTCCCCAGCCGACATATTTAACCAGCACCTTTTTCTCTTCAAGCGTCGCGGGCCGCCCCTCCGACCCAATCCTCTTGGCAAGGCGTATCGCCTCGATGTTTGCGCGGATTCGCTCCAGCGGCGTACCGCCCGTGAGCGAGCGTTCTATCTCCCCGTCAATAACGAGGTTGTCCTGTGCGGCGGCCGCCTGATGTCCTTTACTGGCCGCCGTCTTTGCGCGGTCTGCCGCCTTCTCCGCTATCCGGCTGGCGCGGCCTGCGCCTTCAGCATCTTTTCCTTCTCCGGACTCCAGTCCAGCGGGATGCCCCTCTGCTCCAGATACTCGTCCACGAGTATCTGCGCCCCGCCCTTCCGGTTGTGGAACCCGAACCCCAGCTTCTTCAGTTGCGTGAACGCCTTGTTGGACGGCGGCCTCTCCCACGTCTTTTCCGGTGCCATCAGCACGCTGTCCTCCCGGACGATTTCCCACATATCCATCCTGTTGAAGGGGTCGTCCTGACTGTATATCTGCTCCTGCGTCACCTTCGCCGCCGCGTACGCCCTCTCCGCCAGCGTCCCTGCCTCCAGCGACTCCAGCGTCTCGACCGGGCGGTATGTCGCCCAGTGGTTCACCGCCAGCGTCATCAAGTCCCCGATCCTCTCCCAGTCCTGTACCATGCGATACCTCCCTCCCGCGTTTCACGCCATCATTTTCGCCAGTAGTTTGCGCTTTTCCGTCCGTCTTGTCAAGCGCATCAATGACAGCCTGCGCGTCTTTCCGTGAAATCTCCTCGATATGCGGGTGTTCTGCCGCCGTCGCCTCCCACAGGCCGCGCAGGTCTGCCCTGATGTTCTCCCAGATGTCGCCGAGGCGTTCCTTCATTGCCTTGGCGTACTGGCTGAACGTCCTCACGCCGCCTTTGACGTAGAGGCTCGTCATCTTCACGCCGATACGCAAGAACTCCGGGTCAACGCCCATACCTGCCCTGCCGCGTAACTTCCGCATCTGCGCTTCGAGGTCGGCAAGCTCCGCCTTCTCGTCGGCGGTCAGGTTTTCAATCGGCGACCTTACCTCCTGATGCGCGGGAGCGGGACGTTGCGCCACTTCGGTATGGTTTTCAGGGGATGCCCTCTGCACCGCCGTATCTCCGAACAGGTCATCCGGGTTAGCGTCGCCCAAGTCCATCTGCGGGTGCGTCATCTCATCGGCAGTGCCGTTGTCGGTTATCTGCCTCGAAACACCATCCGAGATTTTCTTTCTGTCGGAAAGGCGTTTCTTTTCGTCATCAATCTCTTCTTGCGTTGCCCCGTCGAGCGCAAACGGTTCGTCTGGTTGGGCGGCTGGCTCAATATCCTCCTGTTCCCCCTCCTGTCCCTGCCGTTCCGCCTCATGCGAATACACCGCTTCCTGTATGTCCGTGGGCAAACCCTCGCTTCCCATCATCCGCTCCACAAAACTTTGGAGCGCGGGGAACGCCTTTGCCCTCTCCACGACATCCTCCGCAAGGTTCACGTCAAGCCCGATCGCCTTCATCGCCGCCCGCCGCCCCGCCCGTATCTCCGCCCCGCGGATGATTCCCCCGCGTCTGCCGCCGAGCAGCCCCGCGTTATACCATGTGTCCATGTCAATGAACAGCGGCGTCGCGTCCACCTCCGCATTGATCACGATGTCGTCAAACTTCCTTGACTCCTCCCTCGCCACCCGCCGCTCCTCCTCCGGCAGCCCGGCCAACCGCTCGTTCCGCGCCTGTAACGCCGTCGCCGCCGGGAGTTGGCGAATCTGGCTGATGTCCACGTCCTCATACCCAGCGCGGTTGTTGCTCTTCGCCCTCTGCGTGCCGAAAATATCCACCCGTACCGTTTCCGGGTCCAGCACCTGCACGACACGCGCCTGATACTCCCGAGGGCTTCTGCCGATCGTCACCAAGACCCTCTTGCCGGGCTTGACGGGAAAACCTGCCCTGCGCGAGGCCGCCTCCTCTATCTCCCCTACGCCCCCTGTGTCCTGGCTTTTCTGCGGCTCTTCCGTTTCCGCCGCATCCGCATCCGTTTCCGGCGTTTGCGGAGCCTCCGGGCTCTCCGTCCATTCTTTCGGCGGGTTAGGCAGGTCAACCGTCCGCTTCCCCCGCTCATCTGTCCCCGCCGTCTCCTGCGCCTCCTCCGTGCCAGCGTCAACACGCCTTATGCTGCCGCCCTCGCCGCGGACGCTGTTCCGCGCCGCCTCCATGATGAGGTCAACATCCGTGCCAGTGAAGCTGAGGCTCGGCGCAATCTTCCTCAACATCCCCAGCATCCAGCCCTTAATGCGGCTGAACCCGCCAGGGTCGTCGAACCGCCGCTCGTATGTCTCGGCAAGAACCTCCTCGACCTCGCGCGGCGTGAGCTCACGCCCAAGCCGTTTCTTTTCCGCCTTCACCTCCCCGATGCCCATAACGGCCCGCAGGAATCCGTCAACGCCTTCCTCTGTCCCGAACACGTTGCGGAGGCCGGAGTGCACCCCGGACTCATGCAGCACCGACTGCATCATGTACACCGGGGACGGGATGTTGTCCAAGACAAACGCCACCGTGCCGTCCGCCAGCCTCCACGACGGGTTGCCGTGATCGAACCCGCTGTCGTCAGCAATCTCCGGGTTTTCCGCCAGCGCATCCCTCATCGTGTTAAAGACAACGTAATTCTCCTTTCCGGCCAGCCGTTTCATCAGCCCCTGCAAATAGGTGAACTTGTCCGCCCTCTGCAATTCAAGCTCCTGACTGCTCCGCGACAGCTTGTGCGCATAATCCACCGCATCCGCCACCGCGCCGAACTGCGCGACGTTGCCGTCCCTGTCCATGACGTTTATCACCGTGTTGTCCGGCGCGATGGCGATTGAGATCCCGCTCCCGCCGTCACTGTAGTACGAGTACCCGCTTGCCTTGTCAACAGTCAGGTCGCCCAGCCTGAACGTTGACTCGATGCCGTCACGCGCCGCAAGGAAGTCCCTCCCCTCTATCGCCAGCATCTCCTGCGTCGCGCTTTTCAGCCGCCCCCCGAGTTTGTCGAGATGGCGCAAGGCGATGTCCGATGTCATACCGGGGCGGCTGAACACGTCGAACAGGAACTTCCGCTCCCTGTGGCTCAACCCGTCAACCGTTTCCCCCGGCAATCCCGCGTCACGCAGAAACCCCCTGTAGGCGGAATCCGACTTCCCCGCGCGGTGGCGTGTCTGCGCCGCCGCGAAACCGCCCTGCAACGCCATCGTCCCGACAAGCCCGAGGAATATCTCCCTGTTGCGCTCGCGGCTGGTCGCGTCGTTCCAGAAATGCTGCGCCTCCTCACGGAACCCCCCGTATTCCGAATCCTTTTTCCCGTACCCCGCCGCGCCGTCAAAGAACTCCTGTATATGCTCCTCCAGCATCTCGGTGTGCATCCCGTTCAGCCCCGTCACCCTCGCGTATTTCCGCCACGTCCTGTTGAAATCAATGAGCGACTGCCCCGCCTTTGTGCGTCCGAGGGACTTGACGACACGCCCGCCCATCTTTGCGAGGGCCTGTGCCCCCGGTATCTTCTTCGCGCCCGCCCCCAACACCCCGAGCGCGATGTCCACGGCGAGGTCGGTCTCCGTCTCGACCTCCACCTCGATCGCGCCGCCGACGATGGCCTTGTAGAGCGCGCGGCCTTTTGGGTCCGGGGTGTTGGCGGCAGAAAGCCTCCTGCCGTCCCCGTCCCGCGCAAGGTCAGCGTATATCCCGTCGCCGATATACACGCGCCCCGGATTATCCTCGGCAAACGAATATTCGTAATCCGGCGACGACAGCGTGTAGTACCTCTCCGCCGCGCTGATGCTTCCCGGCACGATATTGCCCACGGCAGACCGCCCGACGTGCTTCGCCACCTGCCTCCCGCAATGC
>WRML01000247.1 GCA_009777165.1 Kiritimatiellota bacterium | reverse complement strand
ACCCCGGCGTCGTGGGGGAGGGGTTTGGGGCCCCGGGGACCAAGCCCCAGCCTCGCTTTCTTCCCCCCCCCCCCGGCGAGCCGCACCGCCTCGACCACGTCCCTGAAGAACTTTGCATCCTCCGCCTTGCCCCGGTCCGCGAGGATGTCCCCCAAGACCGTATACGCGCGGACACGCTCGCCCGCGGGCTGTTCGCCATCCGTGGGGTCCACCTTCAGCGCGTGGCGGATGACCTGCTCCGCCTCCTCCAGGCGTTTGAGGCGGCGCAACGCCTCCGCCTTCCAGATCAGCGGGCGTTCCTCGAACGCATCACGCGCATAGAGCGCGTCCATCTGAACGAGGAACCCGTCCAGTTTGTCCCCCGCCATTTTCAGTAGTAGCTCATACGCCCAGTCCTCTGAATGGGATTCCCTCATGACTGCCGTGAGCAACTGTTCCGCCTCGGCTGTGCGCCCCGTCTCGTGGAACGCGTTGGCAATCGGGTTTTCAATATCATAATCAATCAGTTGCAGTACATCGTGCGCCTCGTCCCACCACGGCGCATCCTCCAACAGCGTGACGACATCCGCCATTCGGTTGTGACGGGCATAAAAGTTCACAAGATGCGTTAGGGCATCATCCTTCTGCACCAACAGCTCGACCAGCAACGGCTCGACCTCACTCGCACGACCGCATTGCTCAAGTGCCAGAATCAGTTTTTCAGTGCTTCCCCCCCAGAACGACTCGTCCGATTCCAACCCTTTTTTCCACCGCTTGATGGCGGTGTCGAGGCTCGCGTTCTGTACCTGCGTGTCATTCACCAGCGCCGCCAGCGCGGCGGTGTCCAGCGCATAACGCACCCGTGCGTCTCTATCGTCTTTACGGGACTTCGACGCATCGGCAAGGATTTCCGTCCGGAGCGCAATCGCCTCCGCAATCCTGTCCGTCGCCAGCAGCAACGTGACAGATGCATCCTGAAGTGCATAGCGTTGCTCGGGCGACAATCCGGGAGTGTTCAGCCGCTCCGTGAGAAGCTGCTCGACTGCCGGCACCTGCCCGCTGGCGATCCCCGACATGATGAATCCCTTATTGATTGGGCAATCAGGGACTTTCGCAAGCAGTTGGCAATGGAAATCGTACTGCGCCTTTGCGGGGACTGCACCCCTCTGACGGGAAAAATCCGTAACATCTTTCCTATCCTTCGGGTACGCCTTGAGGGCATACGAGACATACGGCAGGACAAGCCCGACCGCCTCATCAATCTTTCCCGCGTTCAGCTTCGGCGTGATGAGGCGCGCCAATGCCTCGCATATCGGACGCATCTTATGATAATGGCTGGGCTCATAAAAAGTACTCTCAACTTCATCGGGTTTCGGTTCCTGCTCAAACGGCAAGAAACGTTTCACGAAAAGGTCGTACAGCGTTTCCCCCTCCGGGGAGCCTGTCACTAGGCTCCAGTGCGGCATGACCCAATCATCGCGCATCTCCAGCGCGATACGCTGGGCGAGCGCAAGCGTCTCCTCCCCGGCAACCGTGTCAAAGGGAATCCGCCTTGCGAACACCTTACGCAGTAACGCCTCCGCCTCCTCGGGCGACGTCAGGGAAACGAGGTCAGGAATGGCAATTGAACCATATATACTTACTGTTCGAGCCAACGTGTCATTCAGACGTTTGAGCCGCCTGTCATCAACGTTTTGTTTGCCGTCCTTTAGAAACGATTCCAGTTCCGATACATCCGGCTTGTCGCCTTTTTCCTTTTCCGTCAACACCGCCAAGTGATTTTGCGCCGCCTCGGTGTCCTGCGCGAGATACGCCATCAGCACCTGCAGGAGCGACCGCCGGGACGCGTATTCCACATCCTGACGTTTCGCCAATCCCTCGCGGATCTGCGCCCATGCGTCAGGGGGCGGTAACGCCCCGACCAGCGACATGAACGCTGTTTCTTTTTCCCTATAACATCTGTAACTCCACCTGTCTTCGTCCTCATCTTCCGCAACACCGGTCTCAAGTAACTGGTCCGCCAGTTTCAGCCAGCCCTCTGCGGCGGCGTCCGGGGTCTGCGCATCCATCCCCTGCATATACGCCTTGACCGTCGCAAGGAAATTCTCGATGGAATCCTTGTTCCCCGTATTCTTTTCCCGCATCGCCTCCTGTTCCGCCGTCACTGCGCGGATGACCTCCGCCGCGCCCCTGAGCTTAATCTCCTCCGCCGACCACGCCCCTGCGCACACACCCGCCAACGCAACTGTAACCCACAACCTTTTCATCTGTTCACCTCCATTGATTTTCCGAAAGTGGAAAACAGTTTACCATACCCGCCCCCAGATGTCCAACCCAAGTGGCAAATTACTTTATTCCCTTTTGGACATTCATTCGGTCTTTAGCTCGATCGTGACAGGCCCGTCGTTGATGAGGCGGATTTTCATTTTCGCGCCGAAGACCCCCGTCTGCACACGCCCCTCCCCGAGGGTCTCGCGCAACAGGCGCACGAGCGTTTCGTAGAGCGGCTGAGCCTGTTCGGGACGCGCCGCATCAATGAAGCTCGGTCGGTTGCCCTTGCGCGTGTCGGCGTACAAGGTGAACTGCGACACGACGATGACCTCCCCGCCGATGTCCGCGAGCGAACGGTTCATCAGTCCCTGCTCGTCCTCGAAGATACGGAGCGCGGGAATTTTCCGCGCCAGCTTCTCTGCGTCCGCCGCGCCGTCGGCGTGCGTGATGCCGAGCAGCACGAGAAACCCGCGCCCGATTTTCGCGACACAGGCATCATCAACCTCAACCGACGCTTCCGAAACACGCTGTATGATAGTTTTCATCAGATGGATAGGAATTATCGGATAAGTCCGTGCGCTTTGCAAGGCAATATAATGATTATAGTGAATTCACTTTAACCGTCTCCTCATTTTCATACGCACGCAAGGCACACAGTGCTCACGTCTATTTTTACCACAAAGAAAACAACGTTTTCACAAAGGGCACAACGAGTGATATGAAAAAAACCTTGTCTTTGTGTAATCCTTTGTGTCCTTGCACGAGAAAAAATCAGGCGGCGCTACTTCACCTCTAAGTCGCCCAGCGAGTACTGGAGGCCGTCGAGGATATGCCAGAGCCGCGCGGGTTCCATGAAGGAACGCTTGTCGTGCGCGAACGACGTGTAAAACACGCGGCCTTTGCCTGGCGTATGGATCCAGCTCACTGCGAAATCCTTGTCCTCGCGCTTCTGCCCGTTCTGCTTGGCCGTATTCTCGTCCGACAGGTCAAGGGAGACCAACACGCGCAGTTTGGAACGGTCGTAAGGGGCTTTCTGCTGATAGATTTCATCGCCGAACTTCAGGTTGCTCGCCTTGAGTGTACGATTCAGCGGGTTGTCGGGTTCGTCCAGCTTGAACGCCCACGTGCCGCCACCGCCCCACGGGTGACCGTCGAAGAGCCCGCCGACGAGCGCCGCGCCTTCGGGGCTGTCGTAGAAGTTGTCGGCCGCAGCATGGATACAACACAGCCCCTTGCCGGAATCCACGAACTCGACGAGGTTGGGAACCAGCGTGGGATTATCCTTCGCCTTCAGGTGCGTCGTGTTGTTCAGCACGAGCGCGTCATAGTTGAAGAGGTTTTCCTTGTCCGTCAGCGCGGCATACTCCGTGGCGAAGTCAACCGTGAACGCACCCGTCTTCGCGGCCAACTCGAACGCCTTGATCGCGTAACCAATCGCATCGCCATGAACGAACCCCTCGCACCGTGAGAAGACGAGCACCTTACGTGCCTTCTTGGGTGCCGCGGTCAGTTTGTCACCGATGAGTTTGGCCATTACCGCCGCATCCTGTGCGGGGACGATGGGCAACGGTTTTGCGTCTTGGGCGAATGCCATCATAGGTAAAACAAGGATAGATGCCAGAACGGGTATCATGCGCTTCATTAACGTATTCCTCCTCTGTCGAGATGGTGGCAAGGGTCGGGATCGAACCGACGACACGTGAATTTTCAGTCCACTGCTCTACCAACTGAGCTACCTCGCCGAAAAAAAGTGAGTCATACGATAGATGATTTGTCTGGTGTTGTCAATCACAGATTCGCACATTAATAAAGAAAATGTGTGAGACCAAAACACGCTTCCAGTTTTTGGATGGTTACGAGCGGGTCGAAAGCCTCGGCGATGGTCTGCCGGGCGGCGGTTGCGAGGCGTTGGCGGCCCGCCCCTGGCATAACGAGCAGGTCGGCGAGCGCGTCGGCTAGGGCCCTGGGGTCGTCGGGGGGGACCAGGCGGCCGTTGACACGATCTTCGATGACCTCCCCCCCCCCCCCGCCGGGGGGGGGCCGGCCGGGGGGCCCCCCCGCGGGGGGCCCCCGGGGGGTGTGGGCGGTGCGC
>WRML01000246.1 GCA_009777165.1 Kiritimatiellota bacterium | reverse complement strand
GGACGGATGGGGCACGGGATGCGCCTAAAAGAGGCATCCCGATGGGATGCCATGATTTTTTTTACGTTCTCTTCTACCGAAAGAAACATCCCTAACGGGATGTTGTCGCGGTACACTTTTAATGTGATTTGACTATAAAAAGCGTATCGCGACAACATCTCGTCAAGGAATGTCAGAATGGAACACTTTTAACATGAATTCACTCTAACGGCGTGCGGACAGGAATGCCCGCACACCGTTAAGGCTGAAAGCCCTTCCACAAATGGAGGGCGAGTGTCCTCGCGAGCCGCAGGGCTGGGGTCACTTCTTCACGTGCCGATGGTGCCGATAGGCAAAGTAAAACACCTGCGGCAGGACCGTGAAGGACAGGATCATGCAGAAGACCTGCCCGCCGACGATGACCATCGCGAGGGGGCGCTGGACTTCGGAGCCGATGCCCGTGGAGAGCGCGGCTGGCGCAAGTCCAATCGCGCTGATCAGGGAGGTCATCATCACTGGGTGCAGACGCTGGCGTACGCCTTCGTCAATCGCCAGCGTGAGGTTCCGCTTCTGGCGCAGGATGCGCTTGATGCTCGTCACCAGCACGATGTTGTCAATGGACACGATGCCGAACATGATGATGAATCCCACGCCGACCGAAATGCCGAACATCATCCCGGAAATCATGATCGAAAGCAGCCCGCCGATGAACGCGTACGGCATGGAGCTTGCCACGATGAGTGAGTCGCGGATCGTGCCGAACGTGATGTACAGCACGAACAGGCTCAGCAGGAGCGCGGAGGGGACGATGACCATCAGGCGCTTGACCGCGCGTTGCTGGCTCTCGAACTCGCCGGCCCATTCCATCCGCGTCCCTTTCGGGAGGTTGACCGCCTCGCCCACCTGGTGCCGGGCATCCGCGATGGCGGAGCCGAGGTCGCGCCCGTGGATGCTGAACCCCACGCCCACCATGTATTCCTCCACGTTATCCTGGATGGGCTGGCTGAAGCCGAACACGATGCCGGGATAGACTTCCAGCGCGGCCTGCATCTCGTCGAGCACGGCATCTTTCGATATCTTACGCGTCCAGTCCCTTTCAGGCTTGAGTTCCAGGTGGAACTCGATATTGAAGAAGCCTGTCGCGTCCGTGCCGCCGTTGGGGCGCCCCGTCTGGGTCAGGATGTACTCGACCTCGTTGAACTGTCGCAGGAGGCGTTTCATCTCCTGCGTCAGCTTGACGGACTCGTCGAGGTTGACGCTGTTGGGGAGCGTGGCGCGGATGTAGATCGTGCCCTCGTTCTTCTGGAACGAGAAGATGGGCATGAGCGCAAACATCAGGATCATCAGGCCGGAGAACACGCTGGATGCCACGGGTGCGGGCTACGCTTAATCAGGTCGCCCTTGGCCATAGTCTTGAACCCCGGCCCCAGCTGTTCCGATTTCGCGAGGAATGCGACAAAGACAACCTCCGTCAGCACCAAGGGTCCAACCAGCAACAGCCCGAAGTCCAGCGCACCCATGGAGATCAGGTTCGCGGGAAGCGCTTGGATGCGGAGCATGATGAGGGCGAAGAGGAACGACAACGGCATCACGGACGACATGATCAATGCCCCGCGCAGGTTGGCAAGGAAAAGCAGCGATATAGTGAATTCACTTTAAAAGCGTACCGCGACAACATCCCGTTAGGGATGTTTCTTTTGGTAGAAGAGAACGCAAAAAAAATCATGGCATCCCCTCGGGATGCCTCTTTTAGGTGCATCCCGTGCCCCATCGGCTGCGCCTGTGCCGACGGGGGCCCCTTTTCCTGCGGACATGGGAGGGGTGTTTTGCTACCGAGAGACCGTTGACTATAGTGAATTAACTTTAAAAGTGTTCCATTCTGACATCCCTTGACGAGATGTTGTTGCGATACGCTTTTTAACCACAATAGACACAATGGAATGCACAATGGACACGATTGCCTCTTGTATCCTTTGTGTCTATTGTGAAAACCATTGTGTCCTTTGTGGTTAAAAATGGAATGGTTTTCAACTGAATTAACTATAAAGTGATTTCGCTATAAAGTTCTAAAGTTTTATCCTCCTTGTCGCCGTAGTCCCGTAGTCCTGTAGTCCCGTAGTCCCACCGTCCCACGTCCCATGTCCTGACTCCATAACTACACCCCTTTAACTTTAGAACTTCCGCACTTTAGAACTTTAGAACTTCTTACTTCTGACCTCTTACTTCTGACTTCTGACTTACTTCACGGCTCTGACCTTGAAGAACATCTTGTCCGAGTCCGGCAGGACGGACTTAGGCACGGTCACGCCCTCGTCGAGCAGGCCGCGCGTCACGGTGGGCTTGAGGGGCGTGGGCAGCCAGTCCACGAGGTTGGTGGAGACGTGTATCTCGCTTTCATACATCGACGACTTCAGCACGTTCGTCACGGGCGCGAACGCCCAATCCAACGCCACGTTTCCAGCCGTCACCCCGATGTTGTCAATGTGTACCCACGTTGCACCCGGCCCGTTCGGGTCTTCAAGCCCCGCCTCCACACAGGTGAACTTATACGCCTTGCCCGCCAAGCTGAATCCGTTGACGGTTGCGCCGTAGGCACCGATGTAAACGTTGTTCTGTTCGTCAATGGCGACGGAGTTTCCGAACCTTTCAGTAGCGGGCGCATTGGGGCTGGTGAGTTTCGCGACCTGAACGGCGTTCGCCGCACCATCCGCAAGGTCGAAGATATAGACCGCGCCTTGATTGTTGTTTTTGCGGTATGCCCCGACGACGGCGTACCTGGAGTTGAGCGCGACGGACCAGCCGAAGGAATCTTGGGCGACAGGGTCGGAGTGGGTGAGTTTTTTGAGCTGATTGCCGTTCAGATCGAAGAGATAAGCCGCGTTTTTGCCTTGCGCCCCGACGAGCGCGACGGAATCGTTGAGCGCAACGGACCAGCCGAAGTAATTGAGGATGGCGGCAGGGTCGGAAGGGGTGAGTTTGATTTCATTGCCAGATGCTATGTCAAAAAGATAGGCCGCGCCAGTGTAAGTGTTTTTCCCTTGCGCCCCGACGAGCGCGACGGAATCGTTGAGCGCGACGGAGATGCCGAAGTCATCCTCTTGGGCAGGGTCGGAGTGGGTGAGCTTTTGGAGTTGTGTTCCAGATGCCGCGTCGAAGAGGTAGGCCGCGCCCTGATAATTGTATGTGTCGGATTTAGCACACGCCCCGACGAGCGCGACGGAGGGATTGGCTGCGATGGAATAGCCGAAAGCCTCGCTGTCGGCAGTGGGGGGATCACCAGGAATGAGTTCCGTGACGGCGGATGCGCGTGTTGCGCCCAGTAGAGCGGTTGCTGACGCGAGGGTCGCAGCCGTTAGTTGCCTCATACGTTTCGTGTTCTTCGTCTTCATGGTTTGTATCTTTCCTTCATGCCTCGTCGGTATCCGTTGGGGATGCGTCCTCGATACGAGGTCAAACAAAGAAACGAATCCCTTTTCCAACATACCTGAACAAGGCTTGCAAATACCCACCAAAAGCATGAAACGGAACACGTCACCTAAAAACCATGACGCCTCCCGCATATCCTCGCTTTTATTAGACACTTACCGAAGTGAGTGCCGCATCATTCATTTGCGTTAGCGATTATACACAGAAATGCGTATTCTCTGTTGAAAATGCAGGACTCCACCCAGAGGCCTGCTATGGTCAAGGGGAAATGTATCAAAATCCGCGCTTGTGGCGCAACAGGAATTTTTAGGGAATTTTTTGAGGGCTTGGGGGGGTGTTGGAGGGGGGGGATGAGGGGGTCTTGTGTCGTTGTGTCCTTGTGTCCTTGTGTCGTTTGAGCCTGATGGCAGGACGAAAGGACACAAAGGATGAAAGGACACAAGGATGCAAGAATGACAAACCCCCGGCCGGAATACCGGCCACCCCCTTTCAAAAGGGGGCTGGCTATACTAGGGCGTGTTCACACAAAACGTTATGCAGACATCAAACAAGACCAAGGGTCTTGCGGATATTAGCGCAGGGCAACGCCCTGCGAACGGAGATGCGAGACGATTCAAGGCTGTAAGCCTTGCGGATAACGGCGCAAAGCGAAACCTAGAGCCTGCCATGTTCCGCAAGGCTTACAGCCTTGAGTTTATTGTGTGTCCCATACGTAGGGCGTTGCCCTACGCTAATATCCGTAAGGCTTTCAGCCTTTTGTATCAACACGCCCTAAGCATCAGATGCTTTCCCGAGCGTGCGCTCGGCTTCGAGGACGCGTCCGTTGAGCCAGAGGGTGAGGGTGTGCGCGTCGGCGGGGGGGAGGGACTGGATGGTGCGCAGGTAGTCCGCCCGGGGGGGGCGCTCCGCAATCGCAAGAACCTCGTGGGGGGTGATGACGGCCTCGCGGCCGGCGATGGTTTGCGCAAGCGCGTCTTT
>WRML01000245.1 GCA_009777165.1 Kiritimatiellota bacterium | reverse complement strand
ACCGATGGGGCACGGGATGCGCCTAAAAGAGGCATCCCGATGGGATGCCATGATTTTTTTGCGTTCTCTTCTACCGAAAGAAACATCCCTAACGGGATGTTGTCGCGGTACACTTTTAATGTGATTTGACTATAATAAATTAACTTTAAAAGTGTTCCATTCTTACATCCCGTTAGTCAAGGGATGTTGTCGCGGTACGGGTTTACAGTGATTCCGCTATACTGCACCCGAATCACTCACTCAAATCATTACTCTTGCTTGATGCCCAACCGTTGCTCAAGCTCGCGTATCCGTGCCGCGCCCATCTTCACCGCAAGACGGTAATATTGCTCTGCCTCGGCGATACCGTCCGGGCGCATCTCCAGTAACAGCCACGCCATGTTGATACAGGTGTCCGGCCGCCTCGGGTTAATCTTCGTCATCTGATCCAGCGCGTTCAGCGCTTTGCCATATGCCCCTGTCGCCATGTATGCCCCGGCCGCCAGTAGCAGGACCGACTCATCCGCCACATCGTCCGCAAGCAAATCATCCAGCATCACGAGCGCATCCGAACTCCGTCCCTGCCGCACCCGCGCCAGCGCCATCAGGAACCGTGCCTCGCGATTCTCAGAGGCGGCGCGCAGCACCTTGACCAGCGCCCGCTCTGCCTCCGCAAAGTCCTCATCCAGAATCTTGTCTTTCGCCAGATCCAGTTCCTCCTCAATCTCGAATGGCTCCAGGGGCTCCACCTCGACCTCCTCCGTCCGCCCCGTGTTACTCCCCTTCACGCCGAGTTTGAGGGGCGCGATCTCCGGGGCGTTCTCTGCCGCCTTCCGACGTTCCGCGCGCTTCTTCTCCAGATCGCGCGTGTCCGTCAGCGTCATGGTGCGGGTAAACTTCTGCGCCTCCTCCAACATGATGTCGTCAATCCGTTTCTCGCAACCCAGCTTACGGTTGCTGACGGGCGCGAACTCGGATGTCGCCACCCACGCCTCGTTCTCCATCTCGACTTCGAGCAGCTCCCCCAGTGCCTGACGGTAAAGGTCGATTGCCTTCTTCAAGTCCTCCTCGGCATACGCATCCTCAGCCTCAGCGATGAGGTCGTCCGCCGGCTTCATGAGCGCAGTCACATTCGGCTTCTTACCCTTCGGGGGTTTCGCCTTCGTCGCGTCCCTCTCCGCAGCGCCACACACACCCGACGCCAACATCACACACACCACAATATGTTTCAGCACACGCATCATTCACCTCACCTCATGTCGTCATAGCCGTCATCATTGTCCACGTCGGCATCCTCATAGAAGCCGCCGAACCCGCTATCATGGTCGTCATCATCGCCCAACCCGTCGTCCCCATCGTCGGCGGCGAACAGGCGGCTCCCCAACACACTGGAGCTTTCCTCCACCGCATTGAAACGGCAATCGAACTCATCGCACGCGAAACAGTCACGCGGTGAAAAATCCTCTGGCGCGGTGATGCCGTCCAACACCAGTGGGCATGTCCGTGCGCTCGGCTTCGGTTCGACCGGAATCACATCCTGCGCACGCGAGGGGACAACAAGGCGCTCGGGCGTTTCCTGCGCGGCACGCTTCGACGCGGCCTTTGCCGCCTTGGGAGCCGAGGCCCGCCTCGCGGCAACCTTTGCCGCGGCAGGTTTTACACCTTTCCTCAATCCAGTTGTTGCAGGGGTCATCGCGGGTTTCGTTGCCTTCGCCGTTTCACTCTTCTTCGCTGCCATCGTCAAATCCTCCTTTGCTTCCATAGACGAGAAAACAGTATGCCATAAAACGCACCACGTGTCAGGCACGAAAAGAACGAAAAAAAATAAATGCGAAGTGCAAAAAAATAAATGCTGTCTGCGCCTCAAAAAGACCGAGTGGCGTTTCAACCATCGACAGGGAAACATCGATCGGTTACTCGTAAGGGCGGGAAGACGGAGAGCTGTCCAGCGGCGATACGTTGGCGGACGGCCTCGAACAAAAGGATCGTCGTGGCGGATGCGACGTTGAGGGAGTCCGCCAGGCCGAACATGGGAATGCGCACACGCGTGTCGGCGGCGCTCATCCACGTCTCGCTCAACCCGTACTGCTCCGCACCGACGACGATGGCGACGTTGCCCGTGAGCGGGACATCCGTGTGAAGTTGCTCCGCTTGCGGCGTGGCGGCCAAGATGCAAAAGCCGCGCTCGCGCAAAAACGCGATGGCGGACGCGCTGTCTGTCTCGACCACGGGGAGAGAGAACAGTGTGCCTGTCGAGGCGCGGACGACGTTCGGGTTGTGGATGTCCGTGCAACGGTCGCAGACGATGACCGCGCTCACGCCCGCAGCGTCGGCGGAGCGCAGGATGGTACCGAGGTTGCCGGGCTTCTCGATGGTCTCCGCGACGACGACCAGCGCGTTTTCGGGCAGGGACATGTCCGCGAGCGTTCGGGCGAGTTGCGGGCCGACCATGAGCAGTCCCTCCGGGCGTTCGCGGTAGGCTATCTTTTCAAACACGGGCGCGGTGCAGGCGCAGAGTTTCGCGCCGCGCTCCGCGCACTGGCGGACAATCTCCGGCTCGTTCAGGTTTTTGAGGTACAGTTCCTCGCAGTAGAAAAGCGTCTGCGGCCGGTACCCGTTGTCCAGTGCGCGTCTGCATTCGCGGTATCCCTCGATGAGCATCTGCCCCGCGTCGTCGCGGTGCGAACGCTGGCGGAGCTTCACCACGTGTTTCACC
Source organism: Kiritimatiellota bacterium (assembly GCA_009777165.1). Classification (GTDB taxonomy): domain Bacteria; phylum Verrucomicrobiota; class Kiritimatiellia; order RFP12; family UBA1067; genus WRJS01. The sequence goes on along the minus strand of WRML01000245.1, from coordinate 1,688 downwards.
TTCGGGTTCGTGAGGGATGTTATCGGGTGTATCATATCACTACACATTTTTTTTCACGCAGAGCCACAGAGACACAGAGCTTGCACAGAGTCTTTTTTGTTTTCTCTGTGTCTCTGTGGCTCTGTGTGAAACGGACAGCATTGTTTCCCTCTCTCAACGCGCGGCGGCGCGGCGTTGCTGGCGCGTCATCCCTGCGGTGGGGTCGGGCGGCGTGTCGCCGCCGGGGGCCCCCGGCGGAACCTTCTTGCGCCGCATCATCAGCATCTGCACGATCGAAAGCACCTGGCTCACCGTCCAGTAGAGCGACAGCGCGGCGGGAAAACCATAGAACATGAAGAGCATCATGCACGGCATCATGATCATCATCATCTTCTGTTGCTGGGGGTCCCCGGCCGCGGGCGTGAGGTAGCTCTGCAACGCCATCGTCGCCGCCATCAGGATGGGAAGGATGTTCAGCGCGATGGGGAGCGTACCCGCGAAGAGATTCTCTGGCTCGCTCAAGTCCGCGATCCACAGGAACGGTGCGTAACGCAACTCCACCGCACTGCGCAAGACCATGAAGAGCGAGATGAACACAGGGATCTGGATGAGCATCGGTAGACAACTCGACAACGGGTTCACCTTGTTCTCACGGTAACACGCCAACGTCTCCTGCTGGAGCTTGGTGGGGTCGTTCTTAAACTTCGCCTGAATCTCCTTGAGCTTGGGCTGTATCTCCTGCATCTTCTTCATGCTCGCGGTGCTCTTGTGCGTCAGCGGCCAGAAGATGATGCGCACGAGAATCGTGAGCAGGATCACGGTGATGCCCCAACTGTGGCTGATGTTGTAGAAAAAATTCATCGTCGGCACCAACAGCCAGCAGATCCACCGCCAGAACCCGAACTCCATCACGTCCTTGACGTCCGGCATCGTGTTACCCATGGACTTCAGCAGCGACAGCTTCTTCGGCCCGATGAACAGCGTGTAGTCGCGCGTGATCTCCTCGCCCTGCCCCAGCATGAACCCGGGGAAAACCATCTGCGCGGAGACCGAGTCCAGCGCATACGTCGCCTTGGTCATGTCGCGCCGTGCCTTCAGCACAAACCCGTTGTTCGGCACGGTGCTGGACATCGCCGTCACGAAGAAGCGCGACTTGATCGCCACCCACTTCTGAAGCCCCGGGATCGGAAGCGTCTGGTACTCCGGCATTCCCATCGCAGAGGGGGGCCCCCCGCACCCGCCGACCGTACCGCCCACGAGAAACGCCCGCGTCTCCTTATCCTTACCCCAATGCACCGTCTTCAGCTTCTCGGCCTCCGGCAGCGAGTCTGCGGACAAAATCTCATTCTTCGACGCGCCCTTCCCCATCACCCCGACCGTGACAAAGTTCGTGCCGATGTGGACGATGTCCGCACCCAAATTCTTCACCGAATCCGAGACCTTAATTTGATAGCCCTCCAGAAGCTCGATGCGGCGCGTGACGAGCAGGTTCTGCTCCGTCGTCGCCGTGAGCGTCACCGCGCGGCCCTCGTCGTCCGGCGCGAGCTGATACGACGCGTTCGGCGCCAGCCCCGCGATCCCCGCGAGTGCCAGCCCCGGCGCGGACGAGAAATCCAGCAGCACGGGGGGATTGTCCACACCCGCCTTGCCCGGCCGCGTGTTGTACCTGCTCAGCACCACCTGTTTCAGCGTCCCGCCATGCGACGACA
>WRML01000244.1 GCA_009777165.1 Kiritimatiellota bacterium | reverse complement strand
GAACAGCGGGGGAAAGCGAAGGCGTGGGGGGCGAGCGCCCTCGCGAGCCGAACACGGGATTGCTCTCGTTGCGGCTCGCGGGGACGCTCTCCCTCCATGCGGAAAAATTAGGGGACGCTCTCCCTCCATCTGAAAAATTAGGGGACGCTCGCTCTCCGTGCGGAAAAATTAGCGGATTAGAGCGTCGGCCGGAAGATTTTGCTTGACACGATCCGTGGGTAGTCCCCCCCCTCAGACCTGTGCTTAAATATACCGCGGTTCATCCCGGACGCGTCATTTTTGGCGTATCCCGTTGATTGCTGGCTTTCCAGCGTTGGTAAAGATGAACTTGTGTGAAAAAACATGGGCGAAAGTATGCCATAGACAGCATCCGTTTGTCAAACGGAAAAATGAAAAAACATGGTGCTTGCCAAAATCAGGGGGAAACAGGCATTCTGTATAGACTGCTAGGTTATCGGAGATTAGGGGGAAATTGACAATTGATAATGGACAATGGACAACTGAAAATTGACAATGGACAATTGAAAATTGAAAATGATGGCTTTAAAATTAATTTTTAATTAGGCATTGCCGATTATCAAGGGGAGAAATTGACAATTGACAATGGACAATTGAAAATGATGGCTTTAAAATCAAGGGACAAACCCCCGCCGCCGAATACGGGGGCACCCTCTTTCAAATTGACAATGGACAATTGAAAATTGAAAATGAATGCTTTAAAATCAATCTTTAATTATTCATTGCCGATTATCAATTGATTTTAAAGCCATCATTGTCAATTGTCCATTGTCAATTTTCAATTGAAAATGAATGCTTTAAAATCAAGGGACAAACCCCCGGCCCCGAATACGGGGCCACCCCCTTTCAAAAGGGGGCTACAAACCCCCGCCGCCGAATACGGCGGCACCCCCTTTCAAAAGGGGGCTTTCCTCTACTCCATGTCCGGGGGGATGATCTGGGCAAGGGCCTGTTCGCGCAGGTGCAGGTCGTGGCCGTGGAAGAGGCCGTTGGAGTCGAGCCAGATAGCGAAGCGGCGCAATTCCTCGGGCGTGAGCTTCACGTCGTTGTGCCCCTTCTTGAGCATGGGGTAGAGCTTGGATGCCAGCGCGCCGAACTGCCCGGGGACCGTGTAGGGCTCGGTCCACCCGGCGCCGTCGAAGTATTTGACGTAGGGGCGCAGGTTGTTGAATGACGTGAACATGAAATTCCGGTCCTTCTCGAAATCCCCTCGGCGCAGGTCGGGGGCCTTGTCCTTACGCTTCTCGCCGTGGCACTCCATGCACTTGGCGTCGAGGATGGGCTGCACGAGGCGCGCGAAGTGGAAGGGGTTGGTCCCCTCCATCTCGGGGGTGATCTTGGAGGGGGGCCGCTTCATGGCCATGGCCGTGGCGGAGGCGGGGGGGCGCACCGTGCCCACGCGCTGGTCGTGGCAGCCGTTGCACATGAGCGTCTCGCCGGGAGCCACGTAGGCCACGCTCCGCATCCCCTGCACGGCGGCGCCGTTCTCGTCGAGCGCGTGGAAGAGGATGGGGACGCCGACGGGCTGCTCCCAGTACGCGCTGCCGTCCTCCTCGACGGGAACGGTGCCGAGCACCAGCTTGGCGCCCTTCTGGTCGCCGTAGCCGATGCGCGGGTCATTGGCGTTGGGGGTGACCTTAGGAAGCACCTGCCAGATGCGCAGAGCCTTGATCTTGGTCCCCTCCGGGAACGGGCGGCGGGTCTCGTAAACGTTGACGAGCCCGACGATGGCGGTCTTGGGCAGCTCTTCGGGGGGGATGGGTTTGGGCTTCTCGCCGTTGGGCAGGCGGGGGCGCCCGACCAGCGTGCCGTGCGTGAGCGTGGGGGGGGTGGGCCGGCCCATCAGGGGCATCGGGCTGAGACAGGAGATCTCGGGGTGCGTGTAGATGTGAACCTTGTTGCCGAACACGTCCAGCAGCGTGATCGCATAACGGCGCTTCGCGTTGTTGATGGGTCCGTACTGGTTGTTCCCGAAGCCGTCATAGACGCAGAGGTAGTAATTCTCGCTCAGGGGCCAGGGGGAGGCGTAGGCACCGGAAGCGCGGTCGTGATAGAACTCCGCCTCGGGGAACAGCTGGTCGGGGGTGACGCGCCTGACCTGCGCCATCGCGTCGTCGTCCGGCACGGAGGGGTCGATCATGATGATAGAACCGCGAGCCTCGGTGTGGTGGCCGGTCGCCAGCGCGAGGTACTTCGTCGAGCCCGGGATGGCGCGGACGTTCATCTCCATGTGCGGCGCGGTGCGCTCCGACTGGTGGGTGTTGCCGTTGAGCCCGCGCGAGTCGCGCCCGTCCGGGTAGGTGATCCACGCGTGGTGCGCCTGGCTGAAGCCGCGGTCCACGTAGTCCCAGCGCGTGTAGACGATCATGCCGTTGTTGTCCACGCTCGGGAACCACTCGTTCGTCTCGTGCGGGCTCAGGCGCGTGATGTCCGTGCCGTCCTCAAACATCGTGTGCAGGGTGAAGCTGGGGACGGGGCGCCCGTGGCAACGGCCGAAGCCGCCGCGCCGCTCGGAGATGAACGCGATGCGCCCGTTCGGCAGCCAGCACGGGAAGAGGTCGTTGACCGGCCCGTCTGTCAGCTGCACCAGCTTCGATCCGTCCGCATTACAGCGGAAGATGTGGAACACCGTGTTGTCGTTCCATTTGCGGATTTGCGGCTCGCCGTCGGTGTAGCAGAAGAGGATTTCCTTGCCGTCGAACGAGACATCGGGCGAGAGGTAGCCGCCGTTGCCGAGCCTCTTCCCCTTGCGGTCGCCCCCCTCGATGACCGAGCCCTCGAGCAGGTTGCGCATGACGGGCTTGCCCGACCACGGCTTCTCCAGCACGTACAGGCCGTTGCCCGTGGTCTTGCCGTGCAGGGTGGCGTGGAAGCCAAAATACTGGTCGCACAGGTGGTTGCCCGAGCGGAACTCGTTGGGCGGCAACGCCTCGCGCGTGATGAACAGGAGCTGCTGGATCGGCTCGAGCAGCGGGTTGCGCAGCGCGATCTCGCGGAGCAACGTGTCGCCCTCGCAGAAGAGCGCGAGGCGTTTCTGCGAATCCTCAATCGCGGTCTGCTTCGCGCCGTCCTCCAGCTTTGTGAGACGCGCCTTGAACGGCGAGAGGTCCGCTTTTCCGGCGAGGTCGTCGTGGAGCGCGCGCACACGTCGCGCCATGATGTCGAGGGGGTCCCGGTCGGTCTCCCAGATGGTCGCCTGGGGGTGCGCCGCCTGTTCCGCGCGCGCCGCCTCGTCGAAGATGCCCTTGAGCACCTTGGGCTTCTCCGTCAGCTCGCGGGTCAGCAGCATGTACTTGTCCTTCGTCTCCTGCGGGGCATCGAACTGGTCGAACAGCTTCTTCATGTTCCCCTGGAGCGCGAGGTTGGGGACCGCCGCGAGACGGAACTGCTTCAGGAAATCAGCCGGCGGGATACCCGCGTAGACGATGAACTGGATGGAGCTGGATTTGTCCTTCTTGGTCCCCGAGTCGTCGAGCGCGACACGCGCCTTGAATTTCTCCATGCCTTTCGGGACCTCGAACACCAGCAGCCCGGGCGCGTGCGTTCCGATGCCGTCGGCATACGTTTTGCCCTGTACCGTCAGATTGCCGCCGTCCACGCTCTTGTTCTTCATGGTTGACTGCCATCCGCACTGATCATACTCCCACTCCAGCGCGGTCAGCCGCGTCTCCCCCCCGGGGCCGACGAAACGCGCGTCGAGCAGATCCGCGTGGTCACACACATAGCTGTCCCCCCCGTCCGTGACAATCAGGGTGACGAAATCCGCGCCCTTGATGTCCGCCTCCACGTCCATGGCGTACCCCTCGACTTTCGTGTTGAGCAACGGGCTCACATACCTCAGCGCCGCCGCGTCGCCTTTCTTCGCAAGCTCCTCTTTTGTCACCGGCGCGGCGATGACTACACCGACCGATACCGACAACGTGACTACAGCATAAACTAAGTTTTTCATTTTCTCTCTCCTTGAATACACAGTCCCCCCTAGCGTTCTCCTGAGCGCCAATTTTGAATGATATAGTTTACCATTTTCAGGAAAAATGACAAGCGAATAGTCATTGTCCCGTCGTCCCCCCCCCCCCCTGACTACGGGACTACAGGACTACAGGACTACGGGACGACGGGGGCAGCAGGCTGTAGGGGCGCACCCGCGTGTGCGCCCTGGGCGGACAAGAAAGCCCCCTTTTGAAAGGGGGTGCCCCCGTATTCGGGGGTGGGGGTTTGTTTTCGGGGCGGCCCCTCCGACTACGGGACTACAGGACTACGGGACAATGGGGGCAGCAGGCTGTAGGGGCGCACCCACGTGTGCGCCCTGGGCGGACACATGGGTCCGCCCCTACGGTCCGCTCGGCGGGCTCGGAGAGACCGCCCTACCGGAGGACAA
>WRML01000243.1 GCA_009777165.1 Kiritimatiellota bacterium | reverse complement strand
ATGTACCCAGGTGCGGGTGGGTGGGGCAACCCCCACGCATGAAAGCGGCGGCTATATGCGCCCCGACAGGGGAACCCCGCCGCACTCCATAGGTTACGCCATGAACAAACCCCCGCCGCCGGATACGGCGGCACCCCCTTTCAAAAGGGGGCTACCTCAGAATCATGACTGTCCCTTGTGTGCGCGTGAGGAAAAGTTGTTGGTTGCGGTAGAAGACACGGGCGTCTTGCGATCCGATCACGGGGAGGAATGCCGCGCCGCTGAGGTTCAGTCCTGATGCCTGGATGAAGTCCGCAACAAGCACGGGCTTGCCACCCTTGGGGATATCTTCGGGTATCTCCACGGTGAGCGTGGGGCCGGCGATCTTCGCCGCGCCGGAGACGTCGAGCACCGCGTCCGTGTCGATCCACAGTCCGCTGAATGCGAGCGTGCCGCCCATGAGCATCCCGACTGTGCCGTGGCCGGAGTTCTGGACCGCGACCGTCGCGGCGGTGAGCGTGTAGGGGGGGATGGACGCGTACACGGCCGTGTCGCCCAGATCAGCGAAGAGCATGTCGTTCGGCAACGGGATCAGGTCGGGGTCGCCGGGGCGCTGGATGAGCGCCTCCATCCAGTGGCCGCTGCCGCCTTGGGCGAAGAGGATGGCGATGTCGTGCAGACCTTGGTTCAATGCGATGGTCCCGCTCCGCAGGGTCGTGGGTTGGCTGTAGTTGTTGTGCACGACGACGCGCCCGTCAATGAACAACATGCTGTTGTCGTCGCTCCGGGTGGCGAACGTGTACAGTCCAGCCTCGAGTATCCTGACCTTGCCTTTCCAGGTGACGGCGAAGTTCTCGTACCCGGGGACGTAGGGGGCGGGGTGCCAGCAGTCGTTGTTTGTGCCGCCGCAGTAGAGCGCGTCGCCGTAGTACCACGTGGAGACGGTCGTGCTGTGCGTGTGCTGGGCGAGGAAGCCCTCGGCGGTCTCGAAGCTCTCGAACGCGTCGCGGAGGTCGTTGCGGACATCGTCGGAATCGGGCAGGTCGTAGTAGTACCCGAAGAGGCCGGACGTGCAGGCGGTGACCTGCTGGGTCGATCCAGCCATGACGGTGAGCCGGTCCATGTCCCAGAGGTTCTTGTTGGCGTCGGTGACGTTCAGGATGAGCAGTCCGTTGGAACTGACGAGCGACGCCGGCAGGTCGGCGGGGTCGAAGCAGTAGAGCGTGGCGCCGTCGAGCAGGATCACTTCCGCGAAGTCCGCGAGCCGGGCCGCGTCGATCAATGTGCCGCCCGTGAGCGCGATGGACTGGCCGGGTTCGGTCTCGATGGTGCCGAGGAACTCGGAGAGGTCGCCGAAGGTCGCGGTGCCGTTGCCGGAGAAGCGAAGCGTGCCGCTTCCGGTGATCTTGCCCAGGAGAGTCGCGTCGCCGTCGAGCGAGAGGGCGGAGGCGCTGTCGATGAAGACTTCAGAGCCGAGCACGGCGCCGTCGGCGAGGCGCAGCTCGCCCTCGAGGACGACCCACGTGCCGTGGAACGCGGAGTGGTCGCCCGTGAGCGTGAGCGCAGCGGGGCCGGTCTTGAAGATGACGGTGGAGGCCGCGCCCGCGGCGCCGCCGCCGAACGTGCAGTTCCCGGTGATGTTGAGGTTGACGGCGGTACCCTCGCCGTCGAGCGCGAAGGTGCCGCTCCCGGTCAGGGTGCCGCTGGCGGTGAGGCCGGCGCCGAGCCACGACGCGTCCGTCACGTCCGTCGGCAACGGGAAGAGGATGCGGTTGGGGATGTTCTGGCGGGGCATGCCGCCGCCCTCGATCTCGGCGTAGAGGCCGTACCCGCCGCCGCCCTGGTAGTAGGTGATGGCGATGTCGTGCCATCCGGCGGTGAGGAGGACGGTCCCGGACCGTTCCTCCATGCCCTGCATGGCGTTGTTGCGCACGATGGCGGTGCCGTCGATGAAGAGCATGGAGCCGTCGTCGCTGCGGGTGTAGAAGGTGTAGTCGTCGTCCTCGGGGAGTTGGATGCGGCCTTTCCAGAGCACTTGGAAGCCCTCGGCGGCGGCGTTGAAGGGCGGGGGGAAGTGCTCGCCGTTCCAGCCGAAGTAGAACGTGTCCCCGGCGAGGAGGGTGGAGGCGGTCATCGCGGGCTGGTGCGGCGCGAGGTAGGCCTCGTACGTGTCGAGCTCGTCGAACGCGGGGAACTCGTTTGGCGGCCAGACGTCGTAGTATTTGCCCGTGAGTCCGCTGCCCGTGAAGGGCACCCCCTCCCCGGTCATTCCGTCGGCGCGGAGGGTGGTCCCCTCGCCGATGACGAGGTCTCCGACGTTCCCGGGCCCGTCGAGGGCAAGGGTGCCGTCGGTCGTGACGATGGCACCTTGCATCTCAAACCGGTCCGGTGCGAGGGTCAGGGTGCCGCTCCCGGTCTTGACGAGCGCAGTCCCAGGGTCCCCCGTGATCGTGCCGCCCGTGAGCGTCGTGTTGGCGGATACACCGATCTCTACGGCGCCGTTTGCGGAGAGCGCGATGTTCGCGCCGTCCGCGTCGGACAGGTTCCAGCGCGACGGCGCCATGGCCGCCAGCAGCGACTGCGGGAGGATCGGTTGGCTGTAGTCGTTCTGGTCTTCCCACTCGGCGGTCACGCCGGGGGGGGCCATGTAGACGGTGAGGCCGTGCCCGCCCCCGCCCTCGTAGAAGAAGACCATGAACGCGTGCTCGCCGGCTTCGAGGAAGACCTCCCCGGACGCCAGATTGCCGTACCACCCCCCCCAGTCGTTGTTGTCAACGACGCACTGGCCGTCAACGAACACGAGCGAGCCGTCGTCGCTGCGCGACCCAAACGTGTACGTCCCCGTGGCCTCCGCGCGGAATGTGCCGGAGAAGCACGCCACGAACTGGTTGCGGGGCTCATGGTCGTAGGGCGGCTCGAAGCGGCAGTACCCGTCGCCGTTGTCGTTCGCGTAACCGAAGTCCAGCGTGTCTCCGGCGGACGCGCTGGTGGTGATGAGGCTCGGCGTGCGCTGTTCGAGGAATGCGAAGATTTTCTCCGGCGTGTCGAACTGGTCCGGGCCGGGGTTGTGGTCGTAGTAGCGCGCGAGGAGGCGCCCCTGCCTCTCCGTGTAGGGGAGGCCCCCCCCTATGGCGGCGAGGGTCGCGCCGCTGGCGATTGCGATGGTGCCCGTGGGGGCGGTCGGGTTGACGGTCGTGAGCGTGCCCTGCAGGACCTCCGCGTTGTTCACGCCGGACGTGTTGAGCGTCTGGTTGCCCGTGCCGACCTTCCTCAGCGTGATGTCCGGCGCGACGCTCCCCGTGAACGTGGCGGACGCGTTGTTCGCGCCCACGCCGACGCTCTGGGCCCCCCCTGCGGAGTCAATGATCTCCCCAGTCCCGGTGATCGCCCCGATGTCCACCGTCCACCCGTTGAGGTCGAGCGTCGCGCCGACCTGCACGTTGCCCGCGGCGGGGATGGCGCCCTGCGAGCCGACCTGCAGGGCCCCCCCCTCGACCAGCGTGTCCCACGCGTACTGCTGGTCAACGTCCAGCAGCAGCGTCCCGGGCCCCCGCTTGCGCAGGCCGAGCCTGTCGCCGTCCGCCCCGAGGGGGGTGCCGAAGAAATCCGAATACGCGATGGGCCCCTCGCAATAGAGTGCGAGCCAGCCGCCGTTACCGAAGATGAGGTTGTCCCGTTCCCAGCTGAAGTTGGTCTCCCAGCCGATTTGGACTGTTGCGCCGTTGCGGAGGTCGAGGCCCCCCGTCCAGGTGTTGGCCGCGCCGCCGAGGACGATGGTCCCGCTGTCGGTCAGCAAGATGTCCCCCGTGCCGCTGAGGTCCCCCTTGATGACCATCTGGTTCCCTCCCCACGGGTGGAACTCCGCCCCCCCGGGCCCGATCGCCCAGCCCCTGTTCTCATGCACCTCGAACCACATGTCCGCGTTGCGCACGACCCCCCCGTCAACGAACACGTTCGACGGGTCGGGCGACGCGGGCACGGCCCCCAGCCCCGCGTCCTCGCGCAGGAACAGGACCCCTCGGTTGGTGACCACCGTCCCCCCGGTGTGCGTGTTGCCCGCCGCGAGCCGCACGACCCCGGCCCCCTGGATCACGGCGGCGCGCGCCCCCTGGAGGTTCGCCAGCACAAGCCCGTGGTTGCCGGTCATCCAGTAGTTGACGCCCCCCCCGCCGAGGTGGTACTCGCTGCCGGCCGGGGTGAGGGCCCCCCAGTAATCCAGCCGATCCTGGTCTGTGCCCACATAGACCCCGGGCCTGCCCGTCAGGTCAATGTCGAGCCCGGCGCACTGCCCGCCGAGGATGAGGAACCCCTCCGAGTCCGGCGTGAGGCGCGTGGCGACCGTGGGGGGGATGCCCTCCGCGTTCAGCATCAGCCGCGAACCGTTCAGGATGCGGATGTCCCCGCCGCTGCCCAGCGCCGAATCGCTCGACATCATCAGCCAGCCGTTGCTCACGGTGGTGGT
>WRML01000242.1 GCA_009777165.1 Kiritimatiellota bacterium | reverse complement strand
TGGGATGCGGACATGGGGGGAATGGCATTTTTCTACCGAAAGACACATCCCTAACGGGATGTCAGAATGGAGCATTTTTAAAGTGAATTCACTATAGTGAGGTAACGTCATGCCTTCTCCATGTTCACCCCTGACATGCAGTCCCGCACATTATGATAAGCCATGTGATAAGCCATGTCATTTTTTATGGCTTGACGAACGGATTTATTTTTGGGACAATGATGCGCGTTAAAAGCAAAAGAGATGGAGGATTCGATGACTGTAGCAATTATTGTCGCCGCTGGAAAGAGCGAGCGCATCGGGACGGGGGTTGACAAGGCGTTTCTGAGTCTTGGGGCCAAACCGATTGTCGCATGGTCGCTGTTGGCGTTTGAAGCGTGTGCGGATATTGATCAGATTATTCTGGTGGTCCGGAAGGAACAGGTGTTGGCGGCGAAAAGCGTAGCGCAGATGTTCGGCATCTCGAAACTGCGCACGGTGATTCCGGGGGGGGGGAAGCGCCAGGACTCGGTCATGTGCGGCATGGAGCAGATGGATCCCGAGACGCGCTTCGTGGTCGTGCATGACGGTGCGCGGCCGTGCGTGACGCCGGACCTCATCAGCGAGACGCTGCGGTACGCCAAACGGAACGGTTGTGGCATTGCGGCCAGCCGCATCTGGGACACCGTCAAATACGTGGAGCGCGGCACGACGGTGGACCACACGCTGGACCGCGCGAAGCTGTGGGCGGTGCAGACGCCGCAGGCGTTTAACGTGAACTTGCTGCGGCGCGCCTACAAGGCCGTCGTTGAGAAAAAGGCGACGGTGACGGATGAGGCCGGGGCGGTGGAGCTGCTGGGCGAGTCGGTGCGCCTCGTGGAGTGGGCGCGGCCGAACATCAAGATCACGACGGTCGAGGATATACCGCTGGCTGCTGTCGCAATGAAGCTGAACTAAACGGGGGATTATGCTTCGCACGCAGATGACACAGATGTTATCAGGATTTACGCAGATTTTTTACTGACTATCTGCGAAAATCTAAAAAAATCTACGTCATCTGCGTGCGAAAAGAAAACTGAACGCTAATGGACAGGAAAATTGCCATATTGGGGGATATCCACGCGAACCTTGAGGCGCTGAACGCGGTCGTCGAGGACGCGCGGTCGCGCGCGGTGACGGACTTCGTCTGCGTCGGAGATGTCGTGGGTTACAATGCGAACCCGTCGGAGTGCATCCGCATCGTGCGGGATTTGTGCAACGTGACGATTCGCGGCAACCATGACCATTACTGCTCGTACGACGAGAACCTGGATGACTTTCAACCGCTCGCGGCAAGCGTCATCGCGTGGACGCGCCGCCAACTCTCTGCGGATGATGTGGCGTGGCTGCGTGACCTGCCGCTGCGCAAGCCGTTCGCAGGGTTCACGCTTGTCCACAGCACCCTCGATGTGCCGGAACGCTGGGGGTATGTGTTTGACACACTCTCCGCCGAGGCGAATTTCAGTTACCAGATGACTCCCCTCTGCTTCCACGGGCATACGCATGTGCCGATGGTTTACGAGAAGCAGCCCGACGTGCGTCGCTCCGAACCGTACCCCATCAAGCTCGCGTTCGGCGCGAAGTATTTTATCAACGTCGGAAGTGTCGGCCAGCCACGCGACGGGAATCCGGATAGCTCATACGTCCTCTACTGCACGAAATCGCGCACGGTTGACTTTATCCGTATCCCCTACGACGTTCAGACCGCGATGGAGAAGAACATCCGCGCCGGACTCCCTGAACGCCTGGCCTACCGCCTCGCGCAAGGACGATGAAGAATAATGGCAAACGGGGGGAACGCAAAAGGTGAAACGCTTTTTTGACCGTTTGTTATACAACGCGATTGCCTTTGAGATGGTCTCGCTTATCCTGTATGCGTTTTACTGTCTGATCTTTGCGGCGGCGGTAACCCCGTCGGCTTTACTGATACGCTGGGGGGCGCAACGATGCCTCGGCAACGGCGAGCTTATGCTCTTCCTTTTCCTCTTCCTGTGTTTTGTGGCATGTTATGTCTTTCTGGTGTCTGCGGCCCTTGTTGTCGGTCTCGTGGAGCGCATCATGACACTGGGGTTCAAGCCGGGGACCTACTCGACCGGCTCTTCCGTCTTTGCCCGCTGGATTGTTTACTCCGGGCTGCACCTCTGGATGGTGTACCTTGTGTTGCCGTTCATTCGCGGCAACAACTGGATCAAGGTGTACCTGCGGATTGCCGGGGCAAGGGTCGGCCGTGGGGCGTTCCTCAACACGCAGCATTTTTACGACCCCTATCTGCTCGACATCGGCGATAGCGTCGTGATCGGCGGCGAGGCCACGCTGACCTGCCACTTGTTTGAGGGCGGTCGGCTGCACCTCGGCAACATCCGTATCGGGGACGCGACGGCCATCGGCGCACACGCTTATCTGACCCCGGGAACGGCAACAGGCATAAACAGCAAAATCGGGATGAACACATTCCTGCAACGCAACACCACCGTACGTAACGGCGAAACGCACCTGTCCCTGCCGAGCATGAGCCTGCGCCAAGCCGTAAGGCTGATGCGGAAGGGGGGAATAAGAGAATGAATGTCCACGTGAATTTCTCATGTAAAGGCACAAAGGTCACAAAGGAAAAGGGACAGAATAGATCCTTGGTGTCCGTTGTGCCTTTGTGTGAGAAAAATCTCAGGTCATTGCCTTTGTGTCCTTTGTGAAATTCCTTTGTGCCCTTTGCGGTAAAAATGCGCATGCCATTGCCCAGAAGCCAAAAACGCTTATGAACACGCTCCTGATACAACACATCCTGCTCGACGGCGAACCCCGCGACATTCTGATCGAGGGATCGCGCTTCAAGTCCATCGCCCCGCGCCTCGACACGGTGGCCGCGCACACGATTGACGGCAGCGGCATGGCCATCGTCCCGCCGTTCTACAACACCCACACCCACGCCGCCATGACCAGCATGCGCGGGTATGCGGACGACATCGAGCTCTTCGCTTGGCTCCAGAACCACATCTGGCCGGCGGAGAAACACATCACGCCGGACGACGTGTACCACTTCTCCCGGCTGGCGATTTTGGAGATGATCCGCACCGGGACCGTCTTCTTCAACGATATGTACTGGCACGCGCTCGCGACCGTCAGGGCGGTCGAGGAGATGGGCGTCCGCGCCGCGATCGGGCGGATGTTCATCGAGTCCAGCCCGGGCGTTGTCACGGAACGGAACGCCCGGGAGAACGCGGCACTCGAAGCACTCCGTCCGACCCTCTCCGGACGTATCCAACTGACGTTCGCGCCCCACGCGATCTACACGGTGTCGGGCCAGACCCTGCGCACAATCTCAGAGGAGGCGCGTGCGAAAGACGCGTTCATCCACATCCACGCCTCGGAGACGGAGGCGGAAGTCGCGGACTGCATCAAGGCGCACGGCATGACCCCCGTCGCATGGCTCGACGCGTGCGGGATGCTCACCCCGAAAACCATCCTGGCCCACGCCATCCATCTCACGACAGACGACATCGCGCGTATCCGCGACTGCAGGTGCGTCATCGCGCACATGCCGTGCTCCAACTTCAAACTCGCGTCTGGGCAATTCCGTTTCCACGAGGTCGCGGAACAGAACGGTTGCTGCGTCACCATCGGCACCGACGGGTGCGCATCCAACAACAACCTCTCGATGCTCGACGAAATGAAGTTCGCCGCGCTCTCCGCCAAAGGCGAGGCGCGGCTGCCGACCGCCGCGCCCGCAAAGATGGTGTTCGATTGCGCGACGCGTCACGGCGCGGAGGCGTTCGGCATTGACGCGGGCGTGATCGCCGAGGGCAAGCTGGCCGATGCGCTTTTGATTGACCTCCGGTACCCGCTCATGGCGCCGTGCCACAACCTGATCTCCAATCTCGTCTATTCTGCCGACTCTTCCTGCATTGACACCGTCATCTGCGACGGCCGTGTGCTGATGGAGAACAAGGCCATCCCCAGCGAGCGCGACATCATCGCCGCCGCGCAAGACGCGTGCCGTAGCCTATTCGAACGTCTCGTGCGATGATCTGGCGTGGAGATTGCGCTCGAGTCTTTCCAATAAATGTGTAGCCGAAATTGGGCAACGTCCTATCGCCTAGTAGCGTCGGGCAACGCCCTACGAAACAGGATAATAATAAAGCAAGGCTGAACGCCTTGCGCATAATATCCGCAAGTCTTTCAGGTCTCGAAAGTACCAATCCCAAGTTAAATTGCTAAACAATATGGAGTGCGGCGGCTTGCCGCCGCTTTCATGCGTGGGGCTCGCCCCACGCGTCGGCGATCAAAAGGGTCGCCCCAACAGCTCGCGTGAGGGCTGTTGGTGTCCCCGTACGGGAGCAAGCTCCCGTGACGAAAAGCGGCGGCGAGCCGCCGCACTCCAGGGAATGTGCCATCTTTGTGTGTACACGAGGGCTTTCAGGCCTCACGCCT
>WRML01000241.1 GCA_009777165.1 Kiritimatiellota bacterium | reverse complement strand
CGCAGGGGGGGCACCTCGGGCTTCTTCCTTCTGACTTCCCCCCCCCTCCGTCCTCAAGGTTCTCTCCCTATTGCTATCGCCCGTTCAGGGCAAAATGTGTCAATCCCAAGTCAACCTACTATAATGGGGCGGGTTGGAAAACCCGCACGCTTGTCAAACGGGTACACGATTCCCTTTTTCCCAAGCAGACGGGGGTTGCGTCAGCTCCTCCCCCGCCCCTACCGAAAGTTGGCAATCCAGGTGCGGACGTGCGCGAGAGTCTTTGGCCAGAGGGACGCGTCGGTCCGGAGGTCGAGGAAACGGTCGAAGAGGGTGAGCCAGGCAGTCCAGAAAAACTCAATTTTCATCATACGTTCCTCAAGTTTACCGAATTCGTCAATCTGCTCGCTCTTGGGCAGCTTGAGCCCGCGCACGGCAAAGTCGGCATCTAACGTGGCAGAGAAGATGGCGTCGCCCTGCGCCATGACGACCTTGACGCGCCTCACTTTCTTGCCGCAGTACAGCGCAGTCCCGGCCTCGCGGCTGTTCAACGGGATGCCGTTGCGGAGGGCGACCTCGTGCGCACCCTGCCCCTCGCGGAAGAACGTGATGGGGCCCTCCAGCATGATGCCGAACTCGCGTCCGTCGGGTAGGTGATACCCCCCCCCCTCCTTCTCCCACGCGAACCAGAGCCACGTCAGGAAATCCATGCCGAGCGTGCCTTCGGCGGGCGGGTCAAGCCGATCGTCCGGCGAGAACATGACGGGCTGGAGGTCTTTGGCGTTGACCTGCTTGCGGCGGATGGCGGCGGTCTCGGGCGTGAGGAGAATCGGGAGCGTCCCGGCGGTCTCCTTGAACGCGAGCGTGAGCGTGTCAATCTGCTTGTCGGAGAGGGCGCCCGCGACGAGCAGGTCGTTCCTGAAATCCATCACGACGGGGATGCTACTCAGCGTCGGCGGCATCTTGGGCTGGAGCATGGCGGTGATGCGTTCCTTAATCTCCGCCTTCGCTTTGCGTGAGAGCACCTCGACCTCACGCGCCTTCCGCTCGATGTCCTCTTCCTGTTTCACGTACGCGCGCAACAACGATGCCGGGATTTTCTTTTCCGCCTTCATCAGTTGCACGTGCAGGTAGGGACCTGCGACGCACGCCTCGTCGGTAATCTCGCGGTCAAACAGGTGCCGCCCGGACACCCACCCCGAGATTGGGTCGCGTCCCAGCGTGTCAATGGGGGGCGCGACACGCCGCGCGAAATCATCCACTACCGCAGACGAGTATGCGCACTGAAGGGCAAACAACCTGAAACTGACCGTTCCTGAATCAACTGACATGATTTTGAGTGGTTCGTGGTTCGTGTGGCGAGTGGGTAACGTCGTGTCAGTGTTCGACTCACGAAACACGACCGACGCATCACGTCACTTCTGTTTTTTCGTGTTCAGCCCGAGTTTCTCGGCGTATTCGGGGAAGTCGAAGATCTGCGCCTTATAGCGGAGCACGAGGCGCGTCAGCGCATGACGTTGGCGGGGGGAGAGCGCCTGTTGCCGCATGTAGCATTGCGCCAGGCTCTTGAAGAACTCCTCGTCGTTGAACGTCCGGTCGCCGCGCGTCACGGGATCCTGCCATACCTTGACCTGCTGGAGCATCTCCAGCAAGAGCGGGCTCTCGTTGTCCGGCTCGCTCGTGTTCTCCTCTTGCACCAGCCCGAGCTTTGTGCGGACCGCCTCGAAGTCCGCAAACTGCGAGGCGTTCTGCAGGATGATGCGGTCGAGCGCGGCGACCTGCCGCTCGCTGAGCTTACGCCCGTTCACGGCCTGGTCGCGGACAGACTCCACGAACACCAGTTGCGACGCGGAAAGCTCGATGGATCTCAAGGCATCGAAGCGCGCTGCCGCTGCCTCGTCGCTCGCCATGGCCTTGTTGGACTCGACCAGTTCCCCGAATCCCAGCGCGACCAGCGCGGCTTCCACGTCCGGGATCTGCTGCGGGTAACGCAACGCGATTTTCGCCAACGCCGTGGCCTGCTTATCGGTCACCGATTTTTCCTTCTTCTCGATCTGCTCGCAGATGGAGGCCACGAAACGCTCGTCGCTGTACTTGCGCTTACCCTGCTGCACTTCGGGGATCCACGCCGTGACCTTCTTGAGGAGCGCCAGCACGTTGTAGACTTTCGTGATGTCCGCCGGGGGCTCCTTGGCGTTCTCCATCCACTCGGCGAACCGATGGTAGAATGTCCCCATCATCTGCGTCCACTCGATGTTCCCCTCCTCAATGTGATCCAGCTCGGCCTCCATTTCGGCGGTGAAGCCGACGTTGAAGAGCGCGTCCAGCTTCGCGACCAGCAGGTCGTTCACCATCAGCCCGAGTTCCGTCGGCGCGAGCTGGCGCTTCTCGTGCGTCGTGTACTCCCGCGCGTTGAGCGTCTCGATAATCGCCGCGTAGGTAGAGGGGCGGCCCACGCCGTCGGCCTCCAGCGCGCGGATGAGCGAGGCCTCGCTGTAACGCGCGGGGGGCTTCGTCTCCTTGCGGTCGTGGAGCCATCTCAGCACCTCAATCGGATCGCCCATCGCGAGCGGCGGGAGGCGGTCCACCTCCTCGATCTCCTCGTCCTCGTCCTCCTCCTTCTTCTTGTGGATGTTCAGCGCCATCACCTTGAGGAAACCGTCGAACAACACCTCCGAGGCAGACGCCGCGAACGTGTACGCATGCGCCAGCCCCGTCTTCGCAGGTTGGAGGTCAACCGACTTCTGCGCGATTTTCGCCGCCATCATCTGGCTCGCCACGAAACGCTTCCAGATCAGCTCATACAGCTTCAGCACCGGCGCGTCCAGCGTGTCCTTCAGGCTCTCCGGCGTGCACGTCACGTCGGTCGGGCGGATCGCCTCATGCGCTTCCTGCGCGGTGGAACGGCTCTTGTAAGCGTTCGGCGACTCGGGGTAATAGTCCGCCCCGTACTCCGTGACGATGAAGTCCCTCGCCGCCCCCTGCGCGTCCCGCGCGACGCTCACCGAGTCGGTACGCATATACGTGATGAGGCCGCCCTCGTAGAGCTTCTGCGCCAGCCCCATCGTGCGCCCCGGCGAGAACCCGCACACGCTCGATGCCGCCTGCTGGAGCGTCGAGGTGATGAACGGCGGCAACGGCCGGCGCGACACCTCGCGCGTCCGCACAGCCTTCACCGTCAACATGCACCCCTCGAGTTCCGCGAGCAGCGCCTTCGCGGCAGACTCCGAACCGACGGAGGGCTTCTCGCCGTCAACCTTCGACAGCCTCACCAGGAACGGGTCCTTCGGCGGCGACTGCCGGCAGACGTTCGCGCCCAGCACCCAATACTCCTCCGCCTGGAACGCCTGGATCTCGCGCTCACGCTCCGCCACCAGCCGCAGGGCGACCGACTGCACGCGCCCCGCGCTCAACCCGCGCTTCACACGGCTCCACAGCATCGGGCTCACCTTGTAACCCACGATACGGTCCAGCACACGTCGCGCCTGCTGCGCGTTCACGCGGTTCATATCAACGGCGCCTGGGTTCTCGAACGCCGTCTTCACCGCCCGCGCCGTAATCTCATTGTACTGCACGCGGTAGAACGGCTTGCCCTTTGCCGCCTCTGCCAGCGTCTCCTGCAAGTGCCACGCGATGGCCTCCCCCTCGCGATCCGGATCCGGCGCGAGGTAGACCGCCTCCGCCGCCTTCGCCGCCTTCTTCAGGTCCGCCACCACCTTCGCCTTCCCCTTCGACAACACGTACTTGGGCGCAAACCCCCTGCTGATGTCAACCCCCAGCGTCCGCTCCGGCAAGTCGCGGATATGCCCCACCGAGGACTTCACGACATACTTCGCCCCCAAAATCTTCCCGATCGTCTTCGCCTTCGCTGGCGACTCGACCACCACCAATTTCTTTCCCATGGTTCCCTTCTCCTTTCTTAAATCCTTTTCACGACCCCCCCCGGCAACAGGCGCACCTGCCGCCGGATCTGGAGGCTCACCAGAATCGCATTCACCTTCCCCGCATCCAACCCGGTCGCGCGGATGAGCGCATCCACATGCGATCCCTCGTCTTCCACCTTCGCCAGCACCGCCCGCGCCTCCTCCGACAGTTGGGGGGCCGGTGCCGCCGGACGATCCGCCTGTCCGCCCGGGCGCACACACGGGGGTGTCCCTACGTCGTCCGGCGGCGGTTTCGGAGAAACCGCCCGACCGGCCCCCGCCCCAAACAAATCCTGCAGCTCCTCGATGACATCCTCGACCCGCGTCACCAGCCTGGCCCCCTCCTTCAGCAACTTGTGGCATCCCTGCGACGCGCCCGAGTCAATCCGCCCCGGCACCGCCATCACCGCCCGGTTCTGGTCGAGCGCCTGGCTCCCCGGGGGCAGCGGCCCCCTCCTCCCCCGCCCCCCCCCCGCCCGCCCCCCCCCCCCCGGCCCCCCCCCCCCCCCGGGGGCCCCCCGGGACCGCTGGCCGCGCGGGGGGCGCCCCGC
>WRML01000240.1 GCA_009777165.1 Kiritimatiellota bacterium | reverse complement strand
CCCCACCCAATTCCCTACCCCCTCCCCCCCCCCCCCCCCCCCCCCCCCCCCCCCCCCCCCCCCCCCCCCCCCCCCCCCACCCCCCACCCCCCCCCCCCCCCCGCCCCCCCGGACGGTACGGGGCTGCCGCTGTTCACCGCGCCGGACAGCGCGTCGCCGTGGAAGTGGTGCCGGGTGATCGCTGTGCTGGAGGGGGGGTATGCGCTACTGGAGACGGACGGGGGGTATGTGACCGTTGACCCCCGCGCGGCACGTGAACGCGTGTTGTTCGAGGCACTCATGGCGCAGCGCGACAAAAGCGATTCCTATTCGCAACGCTTGCTACTGCCCGAGACCGTCAAGCTCGCGCCTGCCGATGCCGCGCGCCTCCGCAAACATCTGACGCTGTTGCAGGGGATGGGTTTCGGTGTGGATGCGTTCGGCGAGGATGACCATTTTGTTGTCGAGGCGTTGCCCGACGTGTTGGGCAATGTGTCGTGCCGCGAGTTGATCAGTAACATCGCGCACGACCTCGAACACGCGGGTGTGCGGCGTGGCGCGGAGAAATGGCGCGAAGAGATCGTCGCCAAAGCCGCGTGCCGCGCGGTGACCGGGACGGGACGCGCGTTGTCGCTGTTGGAAGTCGAGCCGCTCGTCATCGCGCTCGCCACGACACGCATGCCCTACGTCTGCCCGCGTGGCAAACCCACGATGATCTTCACGTCCTACCGCGAGCTGGACCGTAAGTTCGGGAAGTAAGGATTCTCAGAAAAATTCGCACGCGATCGCAGGCTGCCGAAAAAAAAGCCGCCGAATCACTTCGGCGGCTTTTTTTAAAACAATTCAATTCGGGCCACGCGCCACGAATCCCTCACGCATCAGCCCATCTCGCGCATCGCGCGGCGGGATCGGCTACGGATACGGGCGCGTGCCGACTTGTGGCGGGCCTTCTCGCACGGCTTCTCATAATAACGGTTATTCCGGAGCTGCTTCAACAGACCCTCCTTGTCCATCACCTTCTTCAGGCGCTTGAGCGCGCGCTCGACGGACTCACCTTTCTTCAATCGCATTTGGATCACGCTATCACCCCCTCTCCGGCTTCCCCGCAAAAAATGGTGGTAGGGCTTGGATTCGAACCAAGGAAGGCAGTTGCCAGCAGATTTACAGTCTGCCCCGGTTGACCACTTCGGTACCCTACCGTTCGCGAGAAAGAAATTGAAATATAGCAAATCCGCGCACGAGGGTCAAGCGCGAGATTTTATTTTTTTTCAAATCGTCAATCGCCGTTCGCTGTGTTATATTGATACGGTTTTCCAAATCGAAGGAAGCGCCGCCGTGCGGCGCAGGGTTCCGTATGATGCGTATCGTGTTCATGGGTTCGTCGGAAGCTTCGGCGGTCACGCTGAAAGCGTTGAAGAAGTCACCCTTGCTGAAGATTATCGGCGTGGTGACGCAGCCAGACCGTCCCTCCGGCCGCAACCAGCGCTTCACGCCCTGTCCGTGCAAGGTGTACGCCGTCGAGAACAAGATCGGTCCCATCATCTCCCCCGAGAACGTCAACGCGACCGAAACCCTCGAGCAACTGACGGCGTGGAAACCGGACGTCATCGTCGTCGTCGCCTTCGGACAGCTCCTCGGCAAGCGTGTGCTCGAGCTCCCGCCGCACGGCTGTGTCAACGGCCACTTCTCCATCCTCCCGAAATACCGTGGCGCCGCGCCTGTCCAATACGCCATCGCGAACGGCGAGGAACTCTCCGGCGTCACCATCATGCAGATGGCCGAGGGCATGGACAACGGCGACATCCTCCTCGCCGCCATTGAGCCCATCTGCTCCGACGACACCGCCCCCGCCCTCATGGACCGCCTCGCCATTCTCGGCGCCGTCACCATGACAAAGGCCCTTCGCCTCATGCTCACCGGCAACCTGAAACGCGAACCGCAGAACCACGCCGATGCCACCTACGCCAAAAAGATGCAGAAACATGACGGCCTCATTGACTGGACCCTTGCCGCTAAAGTTATCGAGCGCCGCATCCGCGCCTACGACCCCTGGCCCGGCGTCTTCACCTTCCTGCCCAACCGTTCGGCGAAATCCGGCGCCCCCGAACGCATCAAGGTTCTGGAGGCCTACCTGCTCCCCGCGGCCGAATGGCCCTACACCGTAGCGCCTGGCACGATCTGCGCCCTCTCCCCCATCGGCCCGCTTGTCGCCACCGGCGCCGGCGGGCTCTGCCTCACGATCGTCCAGCCCGAAGGCCGCCGCCGCATGGACGGCAAATCCTTCATCAACGGTCGCTCCCTTCGCGTCGGCGACAAACTCACCACCCAATAATCCCCCACTCCTTTAAATGGTCCTTTCCGTCCTTCTCCCGACCCCCTCTTCTGTCATTCTAAAAAAATAAGGTTCCTTGAAAAACAGGTTCCTAAAAAAATAAAAAAAACGCTTGCAATCCCCATGCGACTGTGGTAACTTCCATAACATGAAAACAAGGAAAGATGGTGGTCTGAAAAATCAGCATTTTTCCGTTTACCGAAAAAATGGTTCTTTGAGTAATGAACAGGGTGACAGGCAGGGATCGAACCGCCGTGAGGCTTGGTGAGAGAATCCCTGAAAATGCCTGTCGGTGAGGGTGAAGGGAACTGCGGCGTATGCAGTCAGTCGGGCGTTGCCTTGAACGACATGCCGAGGCGTTCCGACACCCAAGCAAGTTTTCCAGTTCAGCGAATGGCGATTGAAGTTTGATCAATCCAACCATGACACGGACAGGCGGACCCCTGAAGCGGCCCACCGTTTTGAGCAGTTTCCCAGACGGATATGTTTAGTGCGGAAAAGCCGTCATGAAAAAAAATAAGTTTTTTCAAAAAAAGTTGTTGACAGGACTTTATCAGTTGTGATAAAGTGCGAACATCAAATGGGCTCAAAAGGCTCTTGGAACTAGGCGTGAGCCTAAACTGAAGGAGGAAATGATTATGAAAGAGTTAATGACAGTATTCGCGGCCTGCGCGATCGCGGGCGCGGCAGTTGCGGCAGACAGCAACATCGTAGGCTACGTGAACACCGACGGCGAGAACGGTTTCACCGTATTTGCGCCCATGTTCATCGAGTGCGGGGGTACCGACACCACGTTAGGGATGATTACGGGTGATTTTGATGAGTTTATGGACACAGTTCAGGTTCTAGACGATACTCTAACAACATCTACTCTGTATACATGGGTCGATGTGACATGGAGTAGTGCTACGCCTGTCTGGACATCTGACTTTGCGACAGATGACTCGGCAGTGATCATTCCAAGAGGTGCGGGTGTCGTGGTCTCCAAATCAACCACTACTATTCTGTGTTCTGGCGAGGTGGAAGTGGGGAGTGTCGTCATCCCCTGTGACCCTGGATTTACCGTTTTGGGGAATCCAACACCAGTCAAAATTACATTAGGTGATATCGATTTCCTCGGGTTGGAAGAGTTTTCGGATACACTCCAACTTTTGGACGATTCTTTAGTAACGTCCACACTGTATACGTGGGTCGATGTGACGTGGAGTGGTGCTACGCCTGTCTGGACATCTGATTTCGCAACAGACGACTCTGGTGTCGAACTGGCACCGGGTGCGGGGTTTGTCCTGTCCAGCATGAACGGGTCAACGGTCACGTTCCCTGCGGCACTTTAACAATCTTATCCCCCGTACGGATTTGCCGTGCGGGGGATATTTCAAACCACAAACGGCTGGTTTGACGCCGGCCATCAGGAAAAGGAAAAAAAATGAAGAAGTTCATGTTTATCGCTACAGTTATCGCGTCTGCGGGTATCCTGCAGGCGGCACAGATCGGTTGGAATGCTGGAGGGGGATCCGGGCTTGGAACAGATGCGTATATCTATGCCATGACAGGATCAGCCTCTGATTATACGGCAGTTCTGAATCTCTTATCGACAGGGGGTATTAATGATTTCCAGTCGTATTATAATGGTTTAGATCATGCAGATACTGGCACATACGGCGCAAACTCGCATGTGGCATTGGGTGCAGGAGCAACAGTCAACGGAATGTTTACGTATTCTTCACCTGGTGCATACGGATTACCTGATAGTTTTGCAGGCGGGAGTGTACAAAATGTCTTTTTTGTAATTCTCGATGCCTCAACGGTTGCTGCTGCAAATAATTATTCGGTGTCTGTTCTTCTTTCAAATACCTTGCCTCCTTCCGGAACCCAAAACTATGCCGCTACTTGGGCGGCTTGGGGTGGGCCGGGCGTGAACGGAAACGGCACATGGATGCCAATCATTCCCGAGCCGACGACGATGGTGGTGATGGCGGCTGGCATCGCGGCGTTAGGCCTGCGGCGGAGGTTCCGTAAGTAGTGCCCGCGCAGTACGAATGATTAAAAGGCCCCGGGCTCGCGTCCGGGGTTTTTTCGTGAGGAACGAGGGCACGTTCGACACCAAACGTTATGCCGGCATCAGACAAGACCGAAAGCCTTG
>WRML01000239.1 GCA_009777165.1 Kiritimatiellota bacterium | reverse complement strand
CGCATCAGCACGGGCAGCGGCGTGTCCGGCTCAGGTCCCAACAGTTCCGCAAGTCCGTCTCGGACATCCTTGAACGCGGGCTTCAACTCCTTCCGCTTTTCCGACGGCAGATTTTCCAACTCCTTCTCGAATGCCGACATTGCATCATAAATCGGCTGACGCAGACGCTGGACCTCCGCCCACTCCGCCAGTATTGCGGACGCATTGCCGCGCCCGAACTGCTCCAGCATCAGGCGGCGGCTCTCGATGGTCCCCCTGAACACATACGCGCCAATCCCCTTGGCGAACACGGGCCCGATGACCAGCACCAGAAACCCCACCATCACCGCGACAGCGCAATACGCGCTCCCTGAAAACAGGATGTCGAACACTTTTCTGGTCGTTCTCTTCATAACTCTTTTACGGGTTGCAATGGAAACCAGCATCACACGTTTCTGTTTGGAAACGATAAGCGAAGCGTTAAGTTTTGGTTAGGCGTTCAGGGCGGGCAGGGCAGTTGTCCCCTTCCGCTATCACGCGCGACCTGTCGCGCGTAACAGCTTCTCCACAGTGGCCACGTCGTGCGGCGTGTCAACGCCGATGCCGGGCTCGTCCGTCTGGATGACCGCGATACGGCCCCCGAGGTAAAGCGCACGCAATTGTTCCAGGCACTCCGCCTTCTCCAGCGCACATGGCGGTTCCGCCACCAGGCGTTTCAGGAAGTCCCCCCTGTACGCATAGATACCCACATGGCGCAGGTACAATCCTCCCCACAGGTCTGGGGCACCGTCGCGCTGACATGGGATCGGCAGGCGAGAGAAATACAGCGCCCCCCCGTCCTGCGCCACAACCACCTTGACCACGGTCTGCGCCTCAAGGTCAAGCAGCGATCGGATTGGGCACGCCGCCGTCGCCATCGCCCATCCCGTGGACGATGTCATGCGTTTCGCCAGCGCGTCAATGAGGGAGGGGCTGATGAGCGGCTCGTCGCCTTGGATATTGATGACGATGTCGTCATCTCCCGCGTCCGCCGCCTCCGCCACACGATCCGTGCCAGACGGGTGATCCGGGCGCGTCATCACGACGCGCGTCAAACCCTGCACCGCTTCCGCGATGCGCCCATCGTCCGTCGCAACGATCAGCTCGTCCAGGAGACGTGCTTGTCGCGCGGATTCAACCACCCATTGTACCAACGGTTTACCATAAATCTGATGAAGGCTCTTTCCCGGAAACCTCGTCGACCCCCATCGTGAAGGGATTACTCCAATTACGCGCATGAACAAAATCCTTTTCACTAAGATAAAATATCATTGTCTGACGAATCCGTCCATGTGTCAAGGGGAAATTCCCGAGGGAATCCCCGTTTTGTGTTAACACGCCCTAATATTTTGATTTGCATTTCGGGCGGGAGGGAGATATACTTTTTCGCCGTGATTATGGACTACGTGACTACAGGACTACGGCAACGACGGGAGGACGAAGGGACTAAACAATCGTCGTCCTGTAGTCCCGAAGAAAAAAAAGGAGCATTATGAGCATTTTCGGGAAGAGCGGCGGTTACCGCAAGCTGAACAGTTTCACGTTTGCGACGCTCATCCAACTGGGGACGTTGCGGTTCTGCGAGCGGTTCCTCAACCGCACCAATGACCCGTGCGGCCGCTTGTTCGACCAGATGACCCAGGCGGCGCGGTCGGGGCGCGCGAACATCATCGAGGGCTCGGAGCGCGCGGCGACCTCGAAGGAGACGGAGATGAAGCTCACGGATGTGGCGAGGACAAGCCTGGGGGAGTTGCGCGGCGATTATGAGATGTGGCTGCTGAAGCTCGGTCAACCGCCGTGGAGACGCGCGTCGCCGGAGGCGCGGGCGGTCTTCGACGTGAACGTGGATGTGGTCGAACTGGGGGACGACGCGCCGTATGAGTCGGCGGTCCACCTCTTGGCGCAGACGCGGAAGTTTGCCCCGTGGCTGGAGTCCGAGGATTCCGCCACCGTTGCAAACGCGATGCTCATTTTGATCACGCGGGCGATCGTCATGCTGAGCCACCAGTTGGAGGCGCAGGGTGAGGCGTTCAAAGAGGAGGGCGGCTTCCTCGAGAAGCTGACGGCGGTGCGGGTCGAGGCGCGGGCGGCGACGCCCCCGTCTGCCCCGTGTGCGACAAACCGATGAAGAAGCGCACTTCGGCAAGAGGCGCGTTCTGGGGTTGCACGGGCTACCCCGAATGCAAAGGGACCCGACCGGAATGACGGGGGGGGACGATGACTAATGACGGTGACTACGGGACTACGGCAACGACGGGAGGACGAAGGGACGACAGGGCAAAACAGTCGTCGTCACGTAGTCCTGTAGTCACGTAGTCGGAGAGTTGAGTGATGAAGAAAATCATGATGGTAAAGGCAAGCCTGTTCACTGGGCTTGCGGCGATCACGGTGCAGGCGGCGACGTATCACGTCAGCCCGAACGGGAATGACGGCGACGGGCTGAGCTGGGCGACGGCGAAGACGACGATTCAGGCGGCGATCAACCTCGCCCAGACGGCGGGGGATGAGGTGGTCGTGACGAACGGCACCTACGGGGTCATCTCGGTGAACGACGACAGGGCAATCACGATCCGCAGCGTCAACGGCGCGGCGGTGACCGTCATTAACGGCAACAATGGGAGCCGTTGTGCGACGTTGGGCGGATCAGCCGCGCATACGAACATCGTCCTCTCGGGGTTCACCCTGCGGAACGGGTACGTGAGCGTCATGGGCGGCGGCGGGGTGGTTTACGGCACGTTGAACAACTGCACGCTGACGAACAACATGGTCTCGGGATCCTTTGTCTACGGTGGCGGAGCGTATTACAGCAGGCTGAACAACTGCACGCTGGCAGGGAACACGGTAACGGGAATCAATGCCCAAGGCGGTGGGGCGTATCAAAGCACGCTGAGCAACTGCCTGTTGACGAACAACACGGCGACGGGAATCTTTTGCTACGGCGGCGGGGCGTATAACAGCACGCTGGACCACTGCACGCTGACGGGCAACATGGCAATAGGACAGGGTTCGGAAGACGACTCTTGTTGCGGCGGCGGGGCGTATAACAGCACGCTGAATAACTGCACGCTGACGGGCAACACGGCGGACGAAGGCGGCGGGGTGGCTTACAGTACGCTAGACACTTGTGTGCTGGCGGGCAACACGGCAACAGACTACGGCGGCGGGGCGTATTATAGCACGCTGGACAACTGCATGCTGACGGGCAACACGGCATACGCCGGCGGCGGGGCGTATAGCGGCACGCTGGACAACTGCACGCTGACGGGTAACACGGCATTAGGCGGCGGCGGGGCGTGTCTCGGCACGCTCGTCAACTGCACGTTGACGGGTAACACGGCAACCTACTACGGCGGCGGGTCGATGTTTTCCATGTTGAACACCTGCACGCTGATAAACAACACAGCCGATTACGAGGGCGGCGGGGTGGATAACGGCACACTGAACAACTGTCTGCTGACGGGCAATACGGCGACCAGCGGCGGCGGGGCGTCGTTTACCCGGTTGAACAACTGCGTGGTGACGAACAATATGGCGGGGCATAGTGGCGGCGGGTCGTATTTCGGTGCGCTGAACAACTGCCTGCTGGCGGGCAACACGGCAACCGATTACGCCGGCGGGGCGTGTGACGGCACGCTCGTCAACTGCACGTTGTGGGGCAACACGGCGGACGAAGGCGGCGGGTCGGTTTCGAGTAAGCTGCGGAATTGTATCCTCTGGGAAAATTTCGCAATCGGCGTTTATAGCTATTACCCCAATTATCAGGCATCTCCGTATGGCTCGCTCGAGTATTCCTGTACGGTGACAACAGCACCCGGCGGAGCCGGGAATATCGCGCAGGATCCGATGTTCGTGGACGCGGCGAACGGGGATTTCAGGTTGCAGCTCGATTCGCCGTGCATCAATGCGGGAAACAACGCATACGTTGCCGGGGCGTTTGATCTGGACGGCAACCAGCGTATCACGTATGGCACCGTGGACATGGGGGCGTATGAGATGCTGCAGCCTACGAGGTATTATGTGAGTCCGAACGGGGATGATACGGACGGGCTGACGTGGGCGACGGCGAAGACAACCATTCAGGCGGCGATTGCCCTCACCATGATGATGGAGGATGAAATTGTCGTGACCAACGGCACCTACGGGGCGTTCTCGGTGACCGACGACAGGGTCATCACCATCCGCAGCGTCGAGGGCGCGGAACACACCGTCATTGACGGCAACGGCACGGACCGATGTGCGACGCTGGGTTCGGATGCCGCGCACACCAACACAAGCCTCACGGGGTTTACGTTGCGGAACGGATACGCGGCGGACTTCGGCGGCGGGGCGGCTTACGGCACACTGAATAACTGCATGCTGACGAACAACACGGCAGCTTACGGCGGCGGGGCGGCTTACGGTGCTCTTGCCAACTGTCTGCTGGTGGATAACTCGGCGGAAAACGAAGGCGGCGGGG
>WRML01000238.1 GCA_009777165.1 Kiritimatiellota bacterium | reverse complement strand
GACCCCCCCGGGGCCCTCCCCCTCCCCCCCCCCCGCGGCCCCCCCCCCCCCCCCGTCCTCCTGCGCCCCCCCCGGGCCGTCCGCCACATGACCGCCCTCTTCCACGGCCTCGACATCCTCCCCGCCTACGGCGAGGCCGACGTGAGCCTGCCGTTCTTCATCTTCTTCAGCATCTTCTTCGCCATGCTCGTCGGCGACGGCGGCTACGGGCTGCTCACCCTCGCGCTCGCGCTGTGGGGCTGGCGCAAGGCCAAGCGCACCCCCCCCGCCCGCGCGCCGTTCATCCTGCTGACCGTCTTCGCGCTCGCCACCGTCACCTGGGGGGCCCTGACCAACAGCTGGTTCGGCTTCCACCCCCCCCTGCTCGACAACCCCGCGAGCCGCCGCCTCACCGCCCCCGGCACGGGCGACGGCCTCATCATGCTCATCTGCTTCACGCTCGGCGCGATCCACCTGAGCCTCGCCCGCATCTGGAACGCCGTCCTGTTGTTCCCCAGCACCAAATGCCTCGCGCAGGTGGGGTGGGTCGGCGTGATCCTGTTCATGTACTTCTTCGCCGGGAGCATCGTCGGGGTGCTGGACATCCCCCCCGTGATGAAGCCCGTGCTCGGCGTCTCCATCCTCCTGATCGTGCTCTTCATGCTCAAGAAGGACGAGCTGAAGACGAACGGCGTGGACCTCGGGATGCTCCCGCTGGTCATCATCGGTTGCCTGGGTGACATGATCTCCTACATCCGCCTGTTCGCGGTCGGGCTTGCCGGGGCCAAGGTCGCGGAGAACTTCAACGCCATGGCGACCGGGATGGACTGGCCCCTCTACCTGAAGATTATCCCGATGCTGCTGATCCTGCTCGTCGGCCATGCGCTCAACTTCGCGATGGCGGGGCTGGGGGTCCTTGTCCACGCGGTCCGGCTCAACACCCTGGAGTTCTCCAGCCACAAGGGCGTTTCCTGGTCCGGCATCCGCTTCAACCCTTTCCGACGGACTGCCGTAGAGGACTAACCGATCTCTGCCCGCTGATCACGATCGCGATCGGCAGGGCCGGGCATTGGCTCTCGCACGCGCCGCACCCGCGGCATTTCTCCTCGTCAATGACCGGGCAGTTCACGCCTTTGTGCTCTTCCTCGATCACCGCCTGATAAGGGCAGAACTCTTGGCAGACGACACAGAACTCCTGTTTCTCCCACGCGATGCATTTCTTCTTGTCGAGCTTCGCCACACCGATGGAGGTCTTCTTCTTCACCTCCACCGAAAGCGCCTGTAACGCCCCCGTCGGGCAGACCTTCGTGCACGCCACACACTCCTGGAAGCAGAACGAGTATTGCGTGGGGTTCTGGCTTCTGAATTTCAGGACGGGGGTCAGCAGACCGTCAATGCCCGACACCCCCAAGTCTGGGACAATCAGCCCGTAAGGGCAGGCCCTCATGCAGTTGCCGCACCTTGCGCACAGCGCGTTGAACGAAGTCTCGGCGGCGCCCGGGGGGCGTATCACCGCCGATTTTTTCGAGCCTAAGAACTTACGCGCCGCCAGCCCCCCCGCGCCCGCCGCAGCAAACCCCAGGAACACGCGCCGGTCAACCGCGGGCCCAAGCTCGCGGGGACGCTCGCCCTCCAGGTCGCGACGTTTGGAGGGTAAGCGTCTCCGTAAGCCGCTGATCCACTCCTGCATCCCCCCCAGCGGGCAGAGGCGGTGGCACCACACGTTCGGGACGATGAGGCTCAACACGAGAATCGAGAAGAACCCTGCCGACAACGCTACGGATGCCCACGTCACGGGCTGCCGCCACGCCGCGAAAAACCCGGTGAAGATGCAGAGGGGGTCCAGCCAGATGAGGAGGGGGTATCCCGCGACCGCGCTCCCGATGATCAGCAGCGCGACCCCCTTGCCGACCCACTGGATTTTCGCGAGGCGTATCTTGGATGGGCTGATGCGGCTGGCCGTCTCCGCCACAAACCCCATCGGGCACATCCACCAGCAGAAGAGGCGTCCCTTGAACAGCGGCAGTATCAGGAGGGGGGTCCCCAGGAGCAGCCACCACCCGAGGAACCGCCGCGCCCCCAACGCGCCGCCGAGGTTGAGCAGGGGGCTCAGCCTCGGCAGGATGACGTTCGCCCACCTCGCGTTTTCGGGCAGGACGCACAACGCCAGCGCCGCGAAAAGCACGAGAAAGACAATTCTGAAAAGAGTCCGCTTCATAAAGGCAATCCTAAAAATAGACAAAGGTAGAACATTTTTTGATTGGTCATCGAATGACACGAAAGTCCGCGAATGTTTTTCGTATTCGTTTTATTCGTGTTATTCGATGACCGCACCGTTAAGATCGTTACAACGTGTCACGATTCGTTGTCAGGCCTCGACGCGCTCGACCTTGACCTTGCTGAGGTCGCCGCACCCGATGCCCATGTCATGCGCGATCTTGATGTGGGGGATGTCGAACGGCTCCTTCTTGAAGAGCGTCGCGGCATACGCGTCCGCGGCGACGGGGTCGGCGCTGAGGATCAGCTCGTCGGGGAACGCCTGTTCCCCCGGGCCCTGCGGCCCCTTGGTCAGCAGGATGCGTGTCGCGTCAATGATGACCAGCTGGGGCTTGACGAGCGTGCTGAAGTCCGCGATACACTGGTGCAGCCCTTCGCGGTGCCACGCCTGGCGCGTCGGGATCGAGACCGACCCCATCCAGTTCTTCAGGGAGAGCGTCAGTGTCGCGCCGCTGTGGTGCTTCGCCACGGGCATGTTGATGAGGCAGTCGCACGTCAGCACATCCTTCGGCACCTCGGCGGACTTGCACGTCACCCCCTTGGGGACGTCCACCTTCTGGTAGTCGCCGGGCGCCGGGCGGTAGAGGCGCGCCTTCGTCCCTTTCAGGGCATCCTCCATGCCGCTGGTCTTGAACGTGGACTTCTCGTCATGGCAGGTGTTCTCCGGGATGTTGACCTTCGCGGCGCCCGCCTTCTCCGCCGCCAGCACGCAGGCGCGGACGAGGTCGGGGTGCGTGTTGCCCCCCTGCTCCGGCGTGGAGTTCCACGCGACGTTGGGCTTCAGCGTCACGCTCATGCCCGGCTTGGTGAAGAATTTCTCCCACCCCCCCATCTTCGCGATACCCGCCTCCAGCATCTTCGGGATGTCCTTGCCGTGTACCACGACGACCGTCGCGGCCGTCTCGCCCTCAGCCCTTACCACGACCGGCAACGCGGAAGCTGCGGCGGCCACTGTTTTCAAAAAAGAACGACGCTTCATGGTGCGCATATTCTCCTCCTATCATTTTTTAACACGCCAGACAGCGTAACAGATGACGGCGCGTCTGTCCATAGAAAAGAACGGCCCGCAAACGAATTCGCTCGTAAAGATCGCTCATGTCTACGGGCAGTCCCTCTGTTCACGGTAAACCGTTCCCTCATTTCTTCTTCCTAATGGGTATTCGTTTGTTCCCGCAAGCGCCGTTTCAGCCCCATGCCTTCCAGCACGCGGCCGGCCTCGATGTAGATGTCCGCGAGCGCGTAGGCAAGGTTGGCATCTTTCCATTCGGTCAGTGTGCACGCGCGTTCCGCCAGCTGGATGGCCTGCTCGAAATCCTTGTCGGGCCGCCGCTGCGCCGTCAGCGCCTGCGCGAACAGCAGGTGCACGGCCGCGTTGTCCGGTTCGCGCTTGAGCATCTCGCGGTACTGCCGGTCTGCTTCGTCGAACTCCCCTATCGTCACGGCGGCCTTTGCCAAGTCGAGCCGGAACGCCACCTGTTCGGGCACCCCCCCGACCGCACGCGCGAAGTGACGGTACGCATTCTCCAGATCCCCCGTCGCCCGCAGACAGATCCCCAGCCCGTGATGGTAGCGCGCCCCCCCCCCGGAAAGCGCGATCAGGTTTTCAAAGTACGCCCGCCCCCCATGGTAGTTCCTGATCTTGAGCAGCCGCTGCGCATCCATGTCCAGACCGTCCACCATCTGCTGCAGGAGCGCGTCGCGGGGCGTGACCTTTGCCGCCGCCTTCGCCGCCGCAAGGCTCTCCTCCGGGCGTCCCGCGTAGCTTTCCGTCAGCGCCCGCACCGCCAGCGCCCGCGCGTCGCGCGCCTCCTCGACACGCCGCATCATCCCCTCGTAGATCTCCTCGTCCATCTCCCCTTGCAGCACCCAGTCCGTCCCCCCCTCGCGGCGCGCGGACTCCATCATCAGCGCCAGGAAATGGTCCCCCTCGATCACCCGTCTTGACGCGCGCCACTCCGCCGCGCGGGCCCCCTCCGCACCACGGCTCTCGATCCATTTCTCCAGCCCCCCCCTGTCGCACACCATGCACGCCAAGATCTCCGGCAGGCCCATGTTACCCGCCCGCATCCAGTCGTTGAACACATCATCCCGTTCAAACAGTTCCAGCATGTCATCCATCGCCACGCGGATTTCCTGCCGCCCCCCCAAGAGCAGCCAGTCCGTCGTCCCCATGCACCAGACCTGCACCCCCTCGAACACCGACAGGAAATCCCTCGCCAC
>WRML01000237.1 GCA_009777165.1 Kiritimatiellota bacterium | reverse complement strand
TTCCGACCCGCCCCCCCGGCGGTCTCGGAGAGACCGCCCTACCAGACCAGCCAAAAACAAACCCCCGCCCCCGAATACGGGGGCACCCCCTTTCAAAAGGGGGCTGTCGTCGCCCTTCACTGATAAAACCTTTGTGTCCTTTGTGCCTTTGTGTGAGAAAAAAAGCGGCGTAAATCTATTCCTCTACTGTCAGCACACGGCATCCGAAGAAGCCGCCGGCTGTCGCGCCGGGACGCGCCTGTAACGTGACCGTAACCTTTTCCTTGCCGCGGATTGTAGCGCCATCGAGCAGATACTCGACATCAAAAAACTGCCCCGGCGAATTGTTGTCAAGCCGTTGATCGCCGACCTTTTTGCCTTCGACCCGTATATCGAAAATACGGTTGCCGGTTTCCCCGCCCCAATAGGTCAGCACCAGCTTGTTTTGCTTGTCGGGGGTAACTTTCATTTCAAATGTCATCGAGCCGCCGTTGCGCGCATGCTGCCATGTTCTGCCGAAGGCTTCGCCGGATGACGTGTTCCTCCCACGGAAATTGTGGTCCTTCTCCGACTGCGCCTCGCCGGGCTGGAAGAAGTCAACGGTAAACTTTTCAATCGCCAGCAAGCGCGCCCCCTCCCCCGCTTCGGTGGGCAGCCACACGGCCATCGCTCCGGCTCCGCGATGTAGCCACGCATAGTAGGGGATAAGCGTCAGGCGCACATTTTTACTCTCCGATTCGCCCTTTTCATTAATGGAAACAGAACGCGCGTCCATGACGAGCTGTTTAATCCCGTGCAGCAGCTCCGGTTGGTCAACAACCTGTATTTCCGGTTTGTCGGGTATCAAAACGCCGAGAATGTTGAAGTCGTTGTCCACCCATTCCGCACAATAGACGATGGGGCCCCTTTCAAAGGATACCCGCCCTTTATCGGCGCTGACATTGGGATGGGCCTTGACGATGCGCGGTTTCATCTCGAACGAGACCTCCACCACGTCGCCTTTTTTCCATGTGCGGTTGATCGAGAAATAACCTTTTTCAAGGGCGTTCTCAAGGGGGGCCCCGTTCAGTTTCACCGAGTACCCAACGGTCTGCTCATCGGCGAAGGTGTAAAGGTCGCTTGGCACAACTTGGTTCCGCGCCCAGCCCGGTATCCTGACTTTTAGCACCATCGCTTGCTGCTCGCCGCGAGGGTTGACCGCAATGCGCACATCTCCGTTCCAAGGATACCCGCTGGTCTGCTCAATGTCAAGTTTCGCTCCGTTCACGTCCAGTTCGGCGGTGTTGCTCAGGAACAGGTTGACATAGACGCTGTTCTCTTTGACGGCATAGACATAGCCGGGCAGGGAAGGAATAAAGCGGGCAAGATTCGAGGGACAACAGGCGCAACCGAACCAAGGCTGACGCGTATTGTTATCTTTATTGAACTTATACTTTCCATCTGATTCCAACGGGTTCGGGTAGAAAAAACTTCCTCCGTCCAACGAAACGCCGGAGATCAGCCCGTTGTAGAGCGTCCGCTCCAACACGTCGTAGTATTTGGCGTCGCCGTGCAAAAGGAACAGCCGATGATTCCAATAAACGTTGGCGATGGCGGCGCAGGTCTCGTTATAAGCCGTCAGGTTGGGCAACTCGTAATTTTTGCCGAACGCTTCACCGCGGTGTGTTGCGCCGATGCCGCCGGTGATGTACAGTTTCTTCGAGACGACGTTCTCCCAAATGTTGCCGATCGCTTTGATGTAGCCGGCGTCGCCCGTCAGTGCGGCGACGTCTGCTATACCCGAATACATATAGGTTGCCCTCACGGCATGACCGACGGCCTCATCTTGCTCGATCACCGGCTTGTGCGATTGTGTGTATTCATTGCCATTCCGATGCTCGGTGTCTGTACGTCCCCGTTTATCGAGGAAAAACTTGGCAAGGTCAAGGTACTTCTTTTCCCCTGTAACAAGGTAGAGTTTCGCCAGAGCCATTTCGGCGATCTGATGGCCGGGGACTCTGATCTGTTTGCCCGGCGCGTCGCCGATTTCACGCTCGACACAATCGGCATACTTGATCGCGATGTCCAGGAAGTTCCGTTTCCCTGTTGCCTGATAATGGGCAATCGCACCTTCAATCATGTGCCCCAGGTTGTAAAACTCGTGGCTGTCGTGTTCGACGAATTCCCAGCGTTTGCTTCCGACCCAACGATGCGCCGTGTTCTCCGGGTTCATCGTTCGGGCGGTGTACAGATAGCCGTCCGGTTCTTGCGCCGCCGCGACCAAAAGGAGTTTGTCGTCTATGTACTTCACCAGTTTTTCGTCGGGATAGGTCTGCATGGAGTAACTGGCGCCCTCAATGGTTTTATAGACATCGGTGTCATCGAAGGTCAACCCGATTTTGTTTTTCGCGTTGGGGTTGGCGGCTTTCACGAAGTTCTCGTATCTCCCTGTCTCTTCGCACTTACTGAATGCCAGAGGGATGGTGACTTCGCGGCTGGCTTTGAGGCGCTGCCCCCAGAAGTCGTCCGTGACCTTGACGGACGTGAAGGGAACGGGAGTATAGGGATATCCGGTGTCCGCGTCCTTGGCGGAGACAGCGGCGGGACTCAGCGCAAGGAGCACACCCGCTACGGCTGTTCCTCTTAAGCAGTTAGAAAAACGGTCAAGCCGTATGGTTTCGTTGCGTGTGTTTCCCTCGTTCCTGATCTCTTTTTGCATACCAGTCATAATCCATCCTCCTCTTTCCAGTTGGGCACACATCATAGCAAGGCCGCTAAAGCCGAGTCAACGGAAAAATGAAAATCAATGTTTTTGAAAAAGTGGGGAAATAAAAAAAACGGAAATCTAAAAAGCCCATTTTCCCCTTGCCTTCCCCCCCCCCCGTATGGCATGATGATTACCATTTCCACAAGGAGTTCACATGACTACAGGTTGCCGCTGGATACACCTTTTTGAAAATTACAAAAATGCGCTGGACAGGCTCAGGGACGCTGTCCAGCTCTCGCAGCAACGCACACTCTCGGAACTCGAGGCGCAAGGCCTGTTGAAAACCTTCGAGTTCGCGCACGACCTCGCCTGGAAGCTGATGAGAAGCTATCTCATCTTCCAAGGCTACACCACGGTCGCCGGCCCGCGCGACGCCACCCGACAGGCATTCCAAGTCGGCCTGATCGCCGACGGCAAGGGCTGGATGGACATGATCTTCGGATGCAACAAATCCCAGCACGCCTACGACATGACGATCGTGTGGAACCTCATCCCCAAAATCACATCCAACTACTACGACCTGTTTTGCCAGTTTGCAGAAAAAATGAACACCATCGTGCCTTCCTGACATGCCATACGGGATTCCAGACCCGACGCTCGAAGCCATCCGCAGCGTCATCCGCCAGCACACGGGTGTGACCCGCATCATCCTCTACGGCTCCCGCGCCAAAGGGACGCACCAGAACGGCTCGGACATTGACATCACGCTCGACGGCGACCTCTCCTTCGACGACCTGCTCACCATCGAATCCCAGCTCGACGACCTCGCCCTGCCGTACCAATTTGATGTCTCGCTCTACAACGGGTTGACACACCCCGGCCTCCTCCAACACATCCAACAGGTCGGCTGTGAACTCTAGCCCTGAACTCCTCTCCCCCGCCGGCAGCTTCGACGCCGCGCTCGCCGCGTTCCAGTACGGCGCGGACGCAATCTACCTCGGGCTGCCGCGCTTCTCCGCGCGGGCGGAGGCGGATAACCTCACGCCCGAGCGCCTGCGCGTCCTGCTCGCCTACGCCAAGACCTTCACGCCGCGCAAGAAAATCTACGTCACCCTCAACACGCTCCTCCTCGACGACGAGCTTGACGACGCGATCGAGTCGCTCGCGCACCTGTCCGAGCTCGCGCCCGACGGCGTGATCGTGCAGGACCTCGGCATCGCGCGGATCGCCCGCGAGCATTTCCCCACGCTCGCGCTCCACGCCAGTACCCAGCTCGCCGCGCACAACCTCGACGGCGTGCTTGCGCTAAAAGACCTCGGCTTCACGCGCGTCGTGCTGGCCCGCGAGCTGACCTGCGCGGAAATCGCCAACATCGTCCGCGAGAGCGGCATCGAGATTGAAGTCTTCATCCACGGCGCGCTCTGCTACAGCTACAGCGGCCTGTGCCTCTTCTCCGCGCTCGCCACCGGACGCAGCGGCAACCGCGGCCGCTGCGCCTACTGCTGCCGCGAGCAGATCGGCGGCCGCCACCCGTTCTCCATGAAAGACCTCGCCCTCGCCCCGGTACTCGAC
The DNA here is from genome assembly GCA_009777165.1 of Kiritimatiellota bacterium. Classification (GTDB taxonomy): domain Bacteria; phylum Verrucomicrobiota; class Kiritimatiellia; order RFP12; family UBA1067; genus WRJS01. The sequence goes on along the minus strand of WRML01000237.1, from coordinate 244 downwards.
CAAGTCGTCACCACGGGGGCCCGCTCGCTCAAGATCGAGGGCCGCATGAAGACCCCCCTCTACGTCGCCTGCGTCACCGACTACTACCGCCGCAAGCTCGACGGCCGCCTCCCCCCCCCCGACGAGGCCCGCCCCGCCCCAGACCCCCCCCCCCCCTTTTCCCCCCCCCCGCCCCCCCCCCACGCGGCCTCAACTTCAGAACCCCCCAACGTTAAAACTTTAGAACTTCCCCTTCATCCCCCCC
>WRML01000236.1 GCA_009777165.1 Kiritimatiellota bacterium | reverse complement strand
TAAAAGAGGCACCCCGATGGGATGCCATGATTTTTTTTGCGTTCTCTTCTACAGAAAGAAACATCCCTAACGGGATGTTGTCGCGGTACGCTTTTAAAGTGAATTCACTATAAAATGTTCTAAACCGCCTTGATGGCATCCAGTTCCACCTCGACGAGGAGGTCGTCGCGGCAGACGTCGGCCTCGACGGTGATGAGGGGCATGGAGGTCAGGCCGTTGGCGCGGAGCCAGTCCTGCCAGGGGTTCATGTATTCGGGCTTCTTCAGGTACATCACGGCGCGGGTGGTGTCGGCCCAGCCCATGCCGCGTGAAGTCAAAATCGCGCCGATGACGTCCATGGTGAGCTGGATCTGTTTCTCGACGTCGTCCACATACGCGGTGGCCCCCCCTGGCTCGATGCTGGCGGTGCCGGAGACGAGCAGGGTCCGGTAGTCGGGGGTCCCGATCTCGACGGCGCGGCTGAAGGAGCTGCCGTATTGCAGCGCGGCGCATTGGAGGGGGGAGGGGATGGCCTCGATGGTGACTCCCCCCCCCTTGGGCTTGACGGCGATGGCGCAGGCGGTGATGGCGGCGCCACAGAGATTGGCGGAGCCGATTCCGGTGCTGGCGGGGACAAGCGTGTCGTACACGCCGCGCGAGCGGAAGAATGCGTCGCGCGCACGGTTGAAGGGGTCGTACCACTCCAGTATCTTGTCCATGTAGAGCCAGGTGCGGGCGACGTTGGCGAAGGTCATGCCCGCGTCCTTGAGCGCGTCCTCGATGCCCTCGAAGACGGCGGTGGTCTGGTCGGGGCGGGGGGCGGTGAGGTCGGGGGGGAGGACCCCGGTGAGGAGGCAGTATTCGGCGTGGGCGTCCTCGTAGCAAATTCCGGCGGTGTGGCCGTTGCGACGGATGAGGCGGGTCTCGGTGCCGGTGGCGGTGAGGCGCGACCAGACGGGGGGGAACGTGGGGGTATCTTTGCAGAGCCACATCTGGGGGGTGTCGGTGCCGGTGCTGCCGACGCCAGCCGCGATGAGCGCGTCGCGCCCCCCCCATCCGGTGAGGGAGAGGGTACGGGCGTCAGGGGGGGGGATTCCCGAGGGGTCCAGATAGCCGTATTCGTTGCGGCGCACGACCCCGCCGTTTGAGATTTCTTTGCGCATGGTTTGGCTCCGGGGGTGGGGTCAGTAGGAAAGGATGTATTCTGCCAGGTCCTTGATTTCCGTCGGCGAGAGTTTCGAGGTCTTGCCGTGGACGTCGCCGGGGTTGGCGGTGGTCAGCACTTCCTCCATGGTCAGGGCGCGGCCGTCGTAGAGGTAGGGGGCGGTGCGCCAGACCTCGACGAGGGTCGTGGTGTCGAACTCGCGGCCCTCCTCGTTCCCGGTACCGAGCAGGAGGAATTTCTTCTTACCGCCGACGGTGAAGAGGCGTTCGCCATTGGGGCCCTTCTTGTCGTTCGGGTGGCACTCGGCGCACCCGGCTTTCTTGAAGACGCCCTCGCCACGCTTGGCACTCGCGGACAATGCGCCTTTGACGAGGTAGGGGCTCGGCACGGGCTTGATGGACATGATGTACTCGTCAATACACAGCGCGTCCTCTTCGGGGCGCACGACGAACTGGATGTGCGTGAGTCCCTTGCGGTTGCACGTCTGCATATCCAGGCGGATGCCCGTAACCATGGTTGGCGGGGTCAGGTGACTATACACCATGTTCTTGGACTGCTTGGGGTTGCCGATGCCGTCGTTGATCAAGTCCCAGTTCAACGCATCCGAGCGGGCATCGGGATGACAGCTCGCGCAGCTCTGCCATTGTTGGAAGCACATGGCGCCGTCGTTCCAGAGCATCTCGCCGCGCCGCACGCGGTCCTTGGAGAGGTCAACCTCTTTGCCCAACAAAATCATCTCGCCTTTCGCGGTGTTCCCTCTCTGGGCGACGTCCGCGAGCTTGACCTCCGCGAGCTTGTCGGCGAAGTAGCAGGTCACGAACACGCGCCCGTCGGGTGTCACGGCGACACCGCGCGGGCCGTCGCCGTCGAACTTGATGCGGTTGCGGATGGTGACGAGGAAGGAGAGGTCGTTGGGGACATCGGCGGCGGACTTGGTGACCTCGGTGACTTTCTCGTTCTTGGCGGCCTTGTCGATGCGGGCGTGCACGGCCTCGCGGTCAATGACGCTAATCTCGCGCGTCCCGGCATGGGCGACGATGAGGGCCTTGCCGTCGGGCGAGACGGTGACGCCCCAGGGGTTGGCGGCGCCGAGGTCCACGTCGTCGAGCAGGAAGGTGTTGACGTACTTGCCCGTCTCGCCGTTGAAGACGCTGAGCCCGGCGGTGTTCATCCAGCCGCGCTCGAGCTGGGTGGTCGGGAGCTGGTAGCGGCCGAAGGTGTGCGTGACGTAGATGAACTTGCCGTCCGGCGACGCGCACATACCGCGCACCCCGGTGCTGCCGTTCGGGAGCATGATGTCCTCCTTGACCTTGAACGTCGCGGTGTCAATGACCGAGACCTTGGCGGAGACGATGTCGTCCGTCGCGCGGCAGTAGGGCAGGTGGTTGGCGATGAAGAGCAACTTGCCGCCCGCGCCGAACGCGGCCGCGTGTGGCTCGCGCACGACGGGCAGCGTCGCGGAGACTTTCATCGTGGCGGCGTTGATGGCCATGACGTTGTTGTTGAAACGGTTCAGCACATAGACGGTACTGCCGTCCGGACTGACGATGGGGGCCATCGGGGTGTGCCCGACCGCAACCTTGCCCAGCGCCTTCCCTTTCGCGTCCATCTTGAAGAGCGTGCCGTCAACCTCGCCGCCCGTGACGAAGACGGTGCCGTCCGGCGCGACCGCCACGCCCGACACGGAGGTCTTCAGCGGCCACTCGGCGGCGACCTTCCCTGTCGCGGGGTCAAACGCGGCGACCTTTCCGGCGGTGGCCTGCGTGACGTAAAGCGTCTTGCCGTCCGGCGAGAGCGCCAGGTACTCCGGCGAAAGGTAGGCCGGCGCGGCGGAGGCGCTGATCGCGCCGGAGAGAAGTCCAAGAATGAAAAGTGTTTTCTGTGTACTCATAACTCTGTGTGTCCTCGATTTACGGTTTCCGAATTAAAGGGTTCTTCCGATTGCGCTGGCGAGGGTTCGGAGTTCCTTCACCATGCGGTAAAACAGTTCAGGGGTTTCGCTCTGGTCGCCGTCGCACAAAGCCTTGTCGGGGCAGCAGTGGACCTCGACCATGACGGCGTCCGCGCCGCACGCCACGGCCGCGCATGCCATGGGGGGGACGAGCGAGGTCATGCCCGTCCCGTGGCTGGGGTCAACGGCGACGGGGATCCACGTGCGCTGCTTCAGGAGGGGGACGGCGCTCAGGTCGAGCGTGAAGCGCGTGACGGTCTCGAACGTGCGGATGCCGCGCTCGCACAACACGATGCGCTCATTGCCCGTCTCCAGGACGTATTCGGCGGCGAGCAAAAATTCCTCAATGCGCGCGCTCATGCCGCGCTTCAGGAAGACCGGCTTTCCGGTGCGCCCGGCGGCCTGGAGCAAGACAGAGTTGTGCATGTTGCGCGAGCCGATCTGCAGCATATCCGCCACGGCCGCGACCTTCGCGAGGTCCGCGCTCTCCAGCACTTCGGTGACGACAGGGAGGCCCGTGTTCGCCCGCGCCTCCGCGAGGATGTCTAGTCCCTCCTCATGCAGGCCCTGAAACGCGTAAGGCGAGGTGCGCGGCTTGTAGGCCCCCCCCCGCAACATGGACGCGCCGGCCTCCTTGACGGCGGCGGCGATCTCCAGTGTCTGGGCACGATCCTCGACCGTGCAGGGCCCCGCGATAATCACCAGCCTGGGCCCCCCGAAAACGCATCCCCCGCCGACATCCACCGTCTGCGTCTCTGCATCACCTTTTTCAAACTTCATCATGCTACATTGCCTGTCCTGTTACGGTCTTTTTCAAATGCCCATCGCCTGTCGTCCTTGCCCCCCTCGGGCAACCGGCATTCTGCATTAGTCTCGACCCATGATTTAGCATTTCATAATAATACCTGATTGATGTTGGAAAAAACAAGCACAAATTTGAAATATTTCGTGGTTCATTCACGGTTGAAAATTTCAAAACAAGGAGAACACAAAAATCGAACCGACGAAAGGCCGCCCTCAGGTGTCAACGGGACCCTACCCCTCCGTCACCCGTTGCCCGCGGGGGGGGGTGTCGAGCCCGTCCTCCATGTCTGCCCAGAGCAGCCCGACGCGCACCGCGAACAGCGACAGCAACACAGAGACCCAGATCGCGGTGATGCCCATCAGGTACCCCGGCACCCCCACGTTCAGCCCCACGAACAGCGTACAGACCATGGACGCCAGATAGACCGCCTGCCCGGCGAGGATCGCGTTGGGGTGTTTCAGGCCGGCGGCGAGACCTTCGGCATGACCGCGGATCGCTTGGATGACCGGCAGTGCCGAGACGCACAGCATCGCGCGCATGGCGAGGGGGATGTCCCCCCCGGGCAGATTCTGCACCGCGCCGAAGT
>WRML01000235.1 GCA_009777165.1 Kiritimatiellota bacterium | reverse complement strand
GCCCCATTCCCAGACCCCGTCCATATCGGGGAGGGCGCCGTCCTCGCCGCGCTCCCGGTGGACGACGCCTGGGGTAACGCGGGCCTGCGGTGTACCTACTACAACGGCAACTTCGAGGCTCAGAACATGACGAGCCTCCTCGCCATGGACAACCATTTCGCCGTGATGGCGCCGCTGTACTTCGCCAACACCACGCAGACGGGTATGCTCGCCGTCGCGGACTCCCCGGTCTTCTGGTATCAGGACCGTGTGTTCTTCCCCGGGCCCTATGCGTATGACTACCCCCCCGTCAGCGAGAAGAACAATTTCCGCATCCGTTTCCAGGGTCACTTCCTCGCGCTCGAGCCGGGCGACTACACCTTCGGGTTGCGGACCGACGACCGCGGGGACGTGCTGGTCAACGGGGAACGCGTCATCGAGAACCCCCCCTCCGGCCAGCCCGAGAAGACCGCGACCGTCTGGCTGGATGCCGGCACGCACGACTTCCAGATCGCGTGGGGACAAGGCGGCGGCGGTTACTACGTCCAGCCGCGCGTGGGGGTCCCGGACGGCATCATGCAGCACATGCCCAACGCCTTGTTACGCCCGAGCGTCTCCACGCTCTACGGCTGGGAGGGTGAGGGCGCCCTCGCACTGCCGTCCCCAGGCTCCTACCTCCGCGCGGAGATCGCGGACGCGCAGACGCTCGACGCGCCCATGGACGGGGCCCCCGGCGCGGAGTTCGAGAAGAACGGCGACGGCACCCTGACCCTCATGGCCGACAACGACGGCTTCCTCGGGACGTGGTACGTCATGCGCGGCACGATGGTCGTGGGCGACGGCGCGACGTCCGGCTCGCTCGGAAACGCCGAGCGCGTCCATGTCGCGGCCGGCGCGCGGCTGGTGTTCGACCGTGCGGATGATGTCGTCTTCACCGGGCTGGTCACGGGCGGCGGCGAGATCTGCTCCGTCGGCGGGCGCGTCACGCTGTGCGACATCGGCGACGGCTTCAAAGGAACCTTCACGTCCGGCGACTTCGTGATTTCGGGCGCGTCGAGCGTGTCGGTGGAAAGCCTCGCCCAAGGGCTCGACCCCGCGAGCGTGCGTCTCGAGGACGGCGCGAGGCTACTCGTCCCGCCGTCGTCGGAAACGCCCCCCGCACTGATGCCGGTCGCCGTCTCGAACGTGACGTTGTCGCTACAGATGGGGCTCACGAACGCGTATTACCTCGATTCGATGATGATCCAAGCGGGCGGGGAGGCCACCATCGAGACCGCGGGTCTCACAGGCCTCTTCGGGCGGTACTACGACCTTGTCGGCTACAACAGGGACAACGTTACGGCGCAGTTCGGCTCGCTCTCGACCGCCATCCCGTACCTGGAGGGTCTGCCGTTCATCTGCAAAGAGACGACATGGACGGCGGGCGACGTCATGGACTTCGGCGATAACGGGGCGCAGTTCCCCGAGATTATCCGGACGACAAAGAACACCAATTTCGGCGCCATCTGGCAAGGGAAGGTCATCATCACCGATCCGGGCGAATACCGCTTCACGACACGGAGCGACGACCACAGCATGCTCTTCATCGAGAGCGAGATCGTCGTCAACAACAACGGCGAGCATGGGATGGATACCAAGACGGGGATGGTCACGTTCGCCACGAGCGGCCTGTACGACTTCAGCCTCATCTATGCGCAGGGTGGCGGCGGGTACGGTCTGCGCGTAGAGATCATCCCCCCCGGCGAGGATGCCTTCTTCCTGCCCAACGCCATGCTGACGGCCGACCCTGCCGACCTTGCGGACGTATCGCTGGAGGGGATCCCCTCTGCGGCAAGTGCTACGGACATGCCGTTCACGCTCGAAATCGGCACCCTTGGCGTGATTGACGGCCCCGGTGTCGGCACGATAGACATCACGAGCGGCGGCGCGTCGCAGAACGGCAAGCTGCTGCTGAACGACCTCTTCATCGAATCCCTCGGCGCGGTGCTTGCGGTCAAGGGCGACACGGCACTGGCGGATACCAACCTGCACGTGACGATGGGGGTTGAGCCGCAAGCCAGCTCGCGTACGCTCGTCGCAGACTTCGCGCTGACGCCGAACTACGGGACACTGTTCTCGGGTAAGACCACCTCCCTCGACGGCGTCCGCAACGGCAGGCTCGACTACAAGAACGGAAACCTCTACGTGTTGAGGGCCGGCGGCACGGTGCTCATCCTGAGATAGGGACCCTAGGAGAGGCATGGGGCTCAGCCCCCTTTTGAAAGGGGGTGCCCGAAGGGCGGGGGTTTGCCGGTTCCTTTTTGAAAGGGGGTGGCGGTATCCCGCTGGGGGTTTGTCTTGTGTCTTCTCAACACAATTTTCCGTTTTTCTCACACAAAACGTACAGATGACAAGGACTTTTTTGCGGCCCTATGCAGTCCTCTGGAGTGCGGCGGCTTGCCGCCGCTTTTCGTCGCGGGGGTGTGATTAGATTCGTCCTTGCGCCTCGTGGAGCGCAAGGCGGATCTCTTCTTGGCGTTTCGCGTCGTCCCAGCCCAAGACATCACCGACAACCGTTGCGAGTTCGCTTGCGGAGGCTTCGGTCGTTTGCCCCAGAAGCGTGATGACGCTCCGACGCCGCACGAGGTCAGAGAGATGCACGACAAGCTCGTGCTGTGCGATTGCGCGGATCGCTTCGACCGTGTAGCCGGGAAGTGTTTGGAGGGCGAGCGTCCCCGCGAGCCGTGGAGGGTGGGCGTCCTCGCGAGCCGTCCCCGGATACGCACGATCTGCCGTCGAGACATGACGTGGCTTGCCCAACAGCTTCAATATGCGGTTTGCGGTCATCTCCGCAAAGGCGCGGAATGTCGTGAGTTTGCCGCCGACCATGCTGTACACGGGGAATGAACGGTCTTCCCCAACAGGATGCTCCGCCAGAAAATGCGACCGCGAGACCTTGCTCGTATAACCTTCACCGGATGACATGAGCGGGCGCACGCCGCAGAAGATATGCACGATGTCCGAACGCTTGATTTCGATTTTCGGGAACACGCCGTGGAGCGTCTGCATCATGTAGTCAATCTCCGCGTCGTCGCAAGCCGCATCATCAGGATTCTCGACACGGATGTCCGTGGAGCCCATGATGACCTTGTCCATGAAGCGGAAGGTGATGCAGATACGCCCGTCCGTATGCTCATAATAAATCATGCGGTCGCCCAGCGCGTTGAAGAGGCCGGCGTTGTCAATGACCAGGTGTGAGCCTTTCGTGCCACCCATCAGGCGGCTCTCGATGCCCATGGTCTTGTTCGCGAAGTCGACCCATGCGCCTGTGGCGTTGACGACACAACGCGGTTTGACGGCGACGCTTTCGCCTGTGAGGTCGTCGTGGATCCGCACCGTGTCCGCACCCTCTTTCTGCGCGGTGGCGTAATTGAGCGCGACGCAGTCCGGCTGCTCCGCACAGGCTTCCAACACCATCTCCACGCAGAGGCGTTCGGGCTGGCTGATCCACGCGTCCCAGTAGGTCGCCGTGCAGACGATGTCCTCGCGCAGCCCGGGAATCTCTTGCAGGGAACGCTTCTTGCCCATGAGGAAATTCCACGGGGTCTGCCGGAGGCGGCACGTCAGGATGTCGTAGAACGTGAGCCCCATCTTGACGATGATGGCGCCGCGCCCGCCGACTTTCAAATTCATCCCGAAGAAGATCAGCGGGGCTTTGATCATCCCCGCGAGCCACGAGATGATCGGGATGGTGGTCTTGAGCGGTTTGACATAATGCGGCGCGTATTTGAGCAGACGGTTCCGTTCGAGGACCGACTCGCTGACCAAGCGGAATTCCGCGTTCTCGAGGTAACGTAAACCGCCGTGAATCATGCGCGACGATTTCGAGCTTGCCCCGGCGGAGAAGTCGGCTTTGTCGACCAGTACCGCATGGATGCCCTGCAACGCCAGCTCCCGCAGGAGTCCCGTGCCATTCACGCCCCCCCCCAGAATCAGCACATCGCATTCGGGTGTTCGGCGCAACCGTTGTAACATTTCGTGTCGAGTCATCATGAAGCGTTTCTCGTTTACCCTGATACGCATTCCCTGCGTCTTGAGCCCCCAAAGGGGGTAATCCAACGAAGAAATCATTATGCCATCCTTTTTCAGACATCGCAAGCACGAATCATTTTCCCGAAACGGCGGCAATATTTTCCCTGTGTTCACGTTATTCAACCAAAGGAGTGTAAGCGCGTATGACAAAGAAACGGGTGATTGGGATTGTGGTGGGTGTGTTGATGTGTGTGGGGGTTGGCATGGGGCTGGAGCAGTTGCGCCAGTTCTTTAAGCCTGTCATTGTCGACGAGGTGGAATTTGAAGAGACCCCCGTGAAGATACAGCCTCAAATTATCAAGGACGAGCGGGCTGAATATGAGGCCGAACGCCTGCGCAGGGAGGTGGACAGCCTGAGGCGTACGCTTGCGGCCCGTGACCGGGCAGTCGCGGCATCGCTGGAGACTCTGGCCCCCGATGCCGAGGTGGCGGTGGACGACACGGCCAATCGCCGTGGGGGCGGGGG
>WRML01000234.1 GCA_009777165.1 Kiritimatiellota bacterium | reverse complement strand
GCTTTCTCATGCAGTGTCCCGTCCTGGATTTCAAACACGCGGTCACAGAGGGCGGCGGTCTCGTTCGAGTGGGTGACCATGACGACGGAGAGCTCGCGCGTGCGGGAGAGGCCGAAGAGCATCTCGATGATCTGCCCCCCCGTCAGGCGGTCGAGGTTGCCGGTGGGCTCGTCGGCGAGGATGAGCGCGGGCTCGTTCATGAGCGCGCGGGCAAGCGCGACGCGCTGCTGCTCGCCGCCGGAAAGCTCGAGGGGGGTATGGCTCATGCGGTCCGCGAGGCCGACCCACTCCAAGAACTCCTGTGCACGGCGCCGCATCTGCGCGCGGCTGGCGCGGTGGATACCCGTCATGGCGGGCAGCATCACGTTCTCCGTCACGTCCATCTCCGGCAGGAGGTGGTAGGACTGGAAGACGAAGCCAACGTTCTGGGCGCGGAGCGCGGTGCGCTTGCGGGGGGGGAGCCGGTAGAGCGACTGCCCCATCATGAGGACCTCCCCGGCGTCGGGCTTGTCGAGCCCCCCCAGGACGTTCAGGAGCGTGCTTTTGCCCGCGCCGCTGCGCCCGACGATCGCGACGCGCTCGCCCGCACCCACACAGAGCGACGCGCCCTTGAGCGCCTCAACCCGCTTGTGCGGCAGGACGTAGGTCTTGTGGATGGAAATGGCTTGGAGGATTTGCATAGTGATGAAGAATTTGAAATTAGGAATTAGGAATGAGGAATCAAAGCCTCATTCACAATTCTCCTGTCTTCATTCCCAATTCCCAATTCATAATTCCTAATTCCTAATTCACATCGATAGTCGTTCGTCATCAGACTACTCCTTTCTCAGTGCCGCCACGGGGTCCATGCGGGCGGCGCGCCAGGCGGGGAAGACGCTGGCGATCGTGCAGAACACGACCACCATCCCCGCCACAATGACAATCTCAGACGGCACCACCCGCCACGGGATCTCCGACAACCCGTAGATGCTGGGCTGGAAAACATCCACCCCACACCGGCCCAGGAATGCCACGAGGTTCTGGAGATTGCGCAGCACGGCGAGCGCGGCCGCGATGCCCAGCAGCGTCCCGGCAAAGCACTGGATCCAGCCGTGCAGCACGAACGTCAGCATCACCTGCCAGGAGGAGAAGCCGAGCGCCTTCAGCAGCCCGATCTCATTGGTCTTCTGCACGGTCAGCACGATGAGCGTGTTCATCACGCAGAAGATCGCGACGATGGTGATGAACATCAGCAGGATGACCATCATGTTCTTCTCCGTCGCGATGGCGGTGAACAGCTCCCGGTCGATCTCCAGCCACGTCTGCGCCACGTAGCCGGGGCACAGCGCCTCCACGTCCCGCACGACGCGGTTGAACACCGCCATGTTTTGAGGGTCAACGGTCTTCAGGTGGATGGCATACGCGCCGCCCTTCTTCATGCCCATCAGGTCGCGCGCGACCGCCAGCGACGTGATGACGTAGCCGGAGTCGTAATCGTACTTCCCCGACTCGTAGAGACCCGTGACCTCCAGCCGCTCCGGGAAATAGACCTCATCCTTGTCCACGAGGTTCATGGGGGAATACACGAGGAGCTCGTCGCCGACCCTCAGGCCGAGCTGCCGCGCCATGCCCGTGCCGATGATCGCCGCGTCCCCCTCCAGGTCGAACGCGCCGGACACGATGTATTCCTGCCGCATGAGGTGCGGGAGGCGCCCAGGGTCCGTCCCGGTCAGCAGGGGGGCCAGGACGCGGCGGTTATGCTCCACGAGCACGCGCGCCACGATGCTCGGCAGCGCGGCCGTCACGCCGGGGATCTGCTCCAGCCGCGCGCACAGCTCCATCTCGTTGTCGATGGGGCGGAACTCGCCCCCGCGGACCAACGTGATGTGCGGCTTGAAGTCGAGGATCTTACCCTTCCACGTGTCCCCGAAACCCGTCATCACCGCGCGCACGATGATGACGATCGCCACGCCGAACATGACACCGACAATCGAGACGAACGTCACGACCGACGCCACCGAGCGCTTCGGCTTCAGGTATTTCAACGCAAGGAAAAGGGGGAAGGGTGTGTGCATGGTTCGTGATTCGTGGTCAGTTGAAGGTTCCGAGGCGAACCAAGCCAGATCGCGTTGGGTCGAGTTGGATCGAAAGCGTGCCGTGCCTAATTCTCGGTAAAAACATGGCAGGGATTTTAGCGGATTGCGTTGACCAATAAAAGAAAAAAATACGCTCCCCCCCCCACAAAAAAAAATGAAAAAAAATGAAAAAAGACTGTTGACAGGCTTTTGGTATGTGTGATAAAGTATCCCCACTTTTTGGACATTTCAGCGACACATGGTGTGTCGCACAGGGAATGTTCGGAAGCGGTGTTAAGGTAACATGAGGCGCGATACAGCGTTCGGGCGGGTGCCCGAAATTTCTTGCGATAAAACGCGAGGGGTTATTGACAGTATCCAACGCCTGTGTTAAAGTAACAATGTTTTTGGACGCTTCAGTGACACGATTGTTCGGTCGCTGGGAATGTTCAAAATGGTAACAAATGAAGGAGTATACTCAAATGAAGAAGTTGATGATGTTTGCTGCGGCGATGACGATCGTTGGCGGCGCATTCGCACAATGCACACCGACACAACTTGATTGCGCGTTGGTGTACAACGTGAAGTTGAACCTGAAGACATCCATGGGTAAGGTTGCGGGCGGAAGCCTGGCATCTCTTTGCTCACCGACTGTCACGACCGTTGCTTGTATTCGTTACCCGAACTACTCATACGTCATTGATGGTTACATCGCCATTTGCGAATGCGAATGCGATAGCCTTGCCGATAACGCCGAGGTATTTTCGTGGAATACGAAGCTGCGGTCAATTGATCCGATCTCAGTCTGGGAGTTTGACACCCTGCATGTGATTGGCAACCAGACGCAAGCGGAAACCACCTGGGGAATGACAGGCACTGATGAAATCATCGGCGATTTCTCGCTGACCGGGGCAGGTTTCGGTAAGTTCAAGAAGTCAGGTGTCCAGTATTTCACCAGCTTCAGCGGTTATGCGGCTGGCCAACTGGATCAGCCCGTCTGCTTGATCAACGACAATTGCGATCCGGCTGGGTACTGGTATTGCGATGATCTGACCGCAAACGGTTTTGATGACTCAGAAGAGGCTCCCCTCTTCGGGACATGGGCGATCAAATTCAATGCGGCAGCCTCCAAGCGCTATGCGATTGACGCCTACCTGAAGGTCCCGAGCTTCTATGGCTTCAACTTCTAAGCGTGTGAATGCTTCACAAGTGTGAATCAAAAAGAAACGGGAAGTGAAAACTTCCCGTTCTTTTTTTTTGAGCCAAACCGTAGCGCTATCCTGCCGTTGGAGTGGTCCGACACAACGACAGGAAACCGTTGTGACACGTGATGGTATGGCACCCCTGCGAAGGGAACGTCTACCTCCCCTCATTGTCCCTCGGCGCGGATTTCTCCAATCATCTTGGTGGCCCCCTCATCGCCTTGGTCGGAGGCTTTTTGAAACCATTCGAGGGCTTTCGCGACATCACGTTCCACACCCTCACCTTCGGCGTAACACGTGCCAAGATTAAATTGCCCGGTTGCATCCCCTTGTTTGGCGGCCTTCCGATACCACTCGACTGCTATTTTGGCGCTCTTGACGACACCGTTACCTTCGCGATAACAATCACCAAGGCTGACTTGAGCATACACATTCCCCTGCTTGGCGGACTTCCTGAACCACTCGGCAGCCTGTGTGAGATCCTTCTCGACACCGTCACCTTCGTGATAGCAAGCGCCAAGGCTACATTGCGCATCTGCACATCCTCGGTAGGCGGCTTTTCGGTACCATTCGACAGCCTGTGTGAAATCTTTGTCCACGCCCTCCCCATAGTAATAACAATCGCCCAAGCTGCGTTGGGCATCTGCCAAGCCTTGCTCGGCGGCTTTTCGCCACCACTCGACCGCCTGTTTAAAATCTTGCTCAACACCTTCACCTTCGCGATAGTGAGAGCCAAGGTTATATTGAGCGATCGCATGACCTTGCTTCGCAGCTTTCCTGAACGCGTTGACGGCTTTTTCCATATCCTTTTCCACGCCTTCGCCAGCATAATATTTCCAGCCAAGTTCTGCGTCACGTTGCCCGGCCAGTTGCCCATATTCCTCGGACACCCTTGCGTATCCACCGCCCATGCGCCAGAAAAGGCGGGGACCCAGACCCAGTACCCCTTTGACATCTATTGTTGAGGCGGCAGCCCCGACAATCAAAAACACCAATACCCAAAAAACATTTCTGATCATTTTCATCATGGTGAATAGCATAGTGATTCCGTTCCCCGACAACAAGGAGAAAATAAGAGCAAATGACAAGCTATCGTTAATTCAGTTGAAAACCATTCCATTTTTAACCACAATGGTTTTCACAATAGATTCAAAGTATACAAGAGGTAATCGTGTCCCCTTCCCACCAAAGGCTGAAAGCCCTCGCGCCTGTGTCGAGAAGGCGCAACCTCTGGAGTGCAGCAGCATGCCGCCGCCTTCCGTCCCCCA
>WRML01000233.1 GCA_009777165.1 Kiritimatiellota bacterium | reverse complement strand
CGCCTACTCGAGGGACACCCCGCCATAAACAAGGTGGTGGCGACCCACCGCACTCCATAGGTTCCTGCTTTCCTCATGGTTCGGGGACTTCCTCGCCACGGGCGAAAAGGCGGAAGCCAACGTTCGTACCCTCGGAAGATGCCAAGCGATCGTACCGACGGGCAGAGCGGAGGGCGGGAGCAGCGTCGAGCCGGCTGCCGCCACGCCTAGACCGATTGACGCTGTTCCCGAAGTTGACGGGTAGGTCGCCACCGTCCACGGCGGGATAGGCGTCGTAGTAGCTAGAGGTAGTGTAGCGGTCGAGACACCACTCCCACACATTCCCGTGCATGTCGTACAGTCCCGCCCCGTTCGCGCGCTTCAACCCGACGGGTTGCATGCCGATGGGCCTGTCCCCATCCCACCATGCCACCTCGTTGACGATGTTCGTCCACGTGGCGTTGACGACCGACGGCAAACCGTCGCTCGTGTTGTTGAAGCTGCCGATCGTCCCCGCACGGCAGGCGACCTCCCACTGCGCCTCCGTCGGCAGGTCGAACGCCAGCGAGACGCCGCCGAGCGAATGCACCTTGTTGCTCAGCGCCCAGAGGAAGCCGCCGGACGGGGCGGTGGCGGGATCCACCTCCTCATCGTTCTGCCCGCTGCGGAGTTCGTTGTAGCTCACATTTACCACGGGACGGTCGTCGCCTGAGGAGGAAGGGGAGAAGCCCATGACGTGGCGGTACTGCGCCTCCGTCACGGCGTACACGCCGACGTAGTAACCGCTGAGCGTCAGGTTGGTCTTGCCGGGGGGACTGTTCTCCACGACGAGCGCACCCATCCAGTCGTTGGTGCCGGGGGGGGTGGCGGTGATGTAGCGCAGGTAGAGGTGGTCGGTCTTGGAGGCGGGATCGGCTTTGACGTTGTGGTTCGCGGGAAGCCTCGACACCTTGTAAGTGTTCAAGTTGATGACGAGGGTGTGGTCAACCCTGTCCCACCAGTCCACGGAGGTGTCAGGGCTGTAGGGGAAGGGCGGCGGGGTACTGGTCGTCCACCCCCCCTTGCCATCCGGCCAGACTTGCGTCGGGCTGCCGGGGACGTTGATCCAGTAGGTCGGGGGGTACTCCAGGTTGCCGTCCCCGTCGGTCTTGAGGTAGATGTCGCTGCCCTCGCCGTCGTCGCCCACCTTGACATAGTGGCCGCCGTTGCCGTCCGGTATGACCCTGGGGTCGCCCTTGACCGCCACGAGGCGGTAGAAGCCTTTGCCGCCGACCCCGGGGAACACCGCGGTGGTGTCGCCGAGGGCGAACACGTGGTCGCCGAGCTCGCCCGGGTTGATGCGTGTGAGTCCGGTCTGGGCGTCGGTCATGGGCTGCCAGTCCACCTGGCCCGCGTCGAGCGAGGGCGTGGTGTAGAGCTTGAAGCCCGTGATGTCCGAGTAGTCATCCCAGTTCAGGGTCACTGACCCCGCGCTGGAGATGATGTTCGTGATGGGTAACGCAGGCCCGAGGTAGGTCGTCTGACCTTTCGTGGTGACTGCCGTGAGTGTGATCGCGGCGAATGCCGCCATCATTGTTTTGATGCTCATGTGCGTGTTCCTTTCATTACGCAAAGATGCCGCCCCCACCACCATGGCAGGGGACGGCTTTCCCGGGGGAAATCGGTGTGGACGCGCATAATAGGGGTCGCGCGCGTGAGGGGCGTATAAGTGAGTTTATACGAGAGAGAGAGAGAGAGAGAGAGAGAGAGAGTGCATTATCTGTGCCAGACAGGTCTGCCTGTCAATCCTGTCTATTTTTTCTGGTTTCTCTTTCATTTGGGAGAGAGATTACCAAATCCCGGGCGGCAAGGCAAGTTAAAAAGTTGAGAAGTAAGGAACCAAGGGGACCCAAGGGACGAAGAGGCAACTTCGCTCTCTCTATTCTTAAGCGGCGCTAACGCAGGAAAAATCAGAATCGTTCTGGAAAATTTTCGTCATGACATGAAATCAAAATAGCAGAAGAATCACGCCCTGAACAACGCCCCAAGTTTTTTGCCCAGCAACAGGCTGGCTCCGACAATGGTGACACAGAGGAACATCATCGCCCAGACACCAAGCGCAGCCGCAAGGAAACGCCCGATGCCCATCAATTGGAACAACTCGAAAATCGTCTTGGTGATGGGGTAGTATTCGATTTGCTGCGCGAGCATCAGGCTGTCCGAGACCTCCAGCATACTGAACGCGAACGCGAGCAGGGCCCCGGCAATCAGGTTCGCGGTGATGAGGGGAAGCGTCACACGCCGCAGGGTGATGAACGGCGACGCGCCAAGGTTCGCGCTCGCTTCTTCCAACGACACCGAGGTCTGCTGGAGTCCCGCAATCGCGGCCCGCACCATGTAGGGCAAACGGCGCACGGCATAAGCGATGACAAGAAACAACGTGGGATTCACGCGGATGTCGAACAGCGCGGCGAGTCCGGGATACGCCTTCACCCACGGGGCGGCGGCAAGCGTCCCGCTGATCGAGATGAGCCCGAACGCCATGACCAGCCCCGGCACGGCCAACGGAACCATCGCCAGCGCATCGAGTACCCTCCGCACCCGGATACGCGAGCGCACCACCACCCACGCCACGGTGATGCCGACGGCCATGTTGAACACCACCGCCAGCGAGGAGAACAAGAGACTGTTGCGGATCGCGTTCAGGGTCATGCCGTGTCCGAGCGCCTCGACATAGTGCGCGCCCGTGAACTGTTGCGGCAGGATGGATTTGTACCACGACCCCGGTACCGAGACGCTGGTCAGGATCACGCCGAGATGCGGCATCAACGCGAACGACGTCACCACGAGGAACGGCAGGCCCAACAGGGCCCCGGTCAGGTTGCTCACGGCTTTCGGCTTGTGCGGAACCGTCGCCTTGGCTTGCATGGCGTAAGCCTTGCGACCAAAGACGAATGTGCTGATGATATACAGCATCACGCTACAGCACAGCATAACCGTCACCAACGCGTAGGGGAACGGGCTTCCGCTGATTTCCTTGAGCTCGTCGTAGACCTGCACGGAGGTGCACCGCGTGTAGTTGAGCATCAGCGGCGTGCCCAGTTCCGTGAAGCACGCGATGAACACCAGCGTGCAGCCCGCGAACAGGCCGGGCATGACCAGCGGGAACGTCACGCGCCAGAATGTTTTCCACGCGTTGCCGCCGAGGTTCTGCGCGGCCTCGTGCAGGGCGGGGTCGATATTCGCCAGCGCAGCGGACACGTTGAGATAGATGATGGGGTAGAACGCCAACGCCTGTAAGAAAATCACGCCGAGGTAGCGCGACTGCCCAAGCCAGTCAATGGGTCCGCATCCGAGCAATGCGTTGAGCGCGCCGTAGGGCCCGAGGATTTGCGTGAAGCCGATCGCGCCCACGAACGGCGGCAGCACCATCGGCACCAGCACGAGCGCGGAAAAAATTTTCTGACCACGGAACGAATACGTGTGCGCCAGCCACGCGAGCGGGATGGAGAACAGACACGCCAGGAATGTCGAGCCGACTGCCAGACGCAGACTGTTGAACAGCCCTTCCGCATAAACCGGGTTCTTGAAGACACCCAGCAGATACTCGGCGGTCCATTTACCGTTGACATAAAACCCGCCGCTGACCACGTCCAAAACCGGCCACAGGAGCAACAGCCCAAGAAGGCTTGCCAACACACCGAACATGATCCATGCACTTCGGTTACGGATCATCATGTGAACGTTTCCCCCAGAAAAATCATGGCGGATACTATACGGGAAAAAACCGCAAAAGCCAAGTAAAAGGTAAACCGTGGGACATGAGCGGGTACAGGGACCCCGTGTTGCTTTCGCTGTGGGACTCTGTGCGCTGCATGGAACCGATTGATAATCGATACGCCGAAATCGCTAAACGCGTCTACGTTCTGGAGTGCGTAGCCGATACGACCGACTTCTTCGTCATGCCCTGATTGACACGCACGCGGCGTTTTTGATAACATATGCCGCATTCAAGGAGGACGGGTTTATGTTGAGTATCATTGACATTGTTGTGTTCGTGGGGTTCATCGCGCTGGTGATGGTAGTGGGGCTATGGAAGAGCAGGAGCGCCAAAAGCGAGGAGGGTGGCGCGGCGGATTACTTCCTCGCGGGGAGGGGGCTGAAGTGGTGGCTCATCGGTATCTCGCTCATCGCGGCGAATATCTCGGCGGAGCAGTTCGTGGGGATGTCGGGACGGGCGGCGGACACGGTGGGGATGGCCATCGCGAGCTATGAGTGGATGGCGGCGATCGCGCTGGTTGTGACGGCGTTCGTGTTCCTGCCGTATTTCCTGCGGACGGGCATCTACACCATCCATGGGTTTCTGGAACACCGCTACAACAGGGCGGCGCGCTCGATCATGGCGCTGTTCTCGATGGTGCTGCTGATCGGGGTGTCGCTGACCGGGGTGATCTACGCGGGGGCCCTGCTGATGCAGGAGCTGACGCTGGGCATGGAACTGAACGTGCCGTTGACGGCGTGGTGCTGGATCATGGGGGGGCTGGCAGCGGCATACGTGGCGGCGGGAGGCCTAAA
>WRML01000232.1 GCA_009777165.1 Kiritimatiellota bacterium | reverse complement strand
GCGTGGGGGGGGGGGGCGGGGAGGGGGCGGGCGAGGGCCGGGCGGGGGAGGGCGCAGGCGGGCGGGGCCGGGGGGTGGGGGAAGGGGTCGCGCGGCGCGGGGGGGTGGGCGACGGTGTAGCCGGGGGCGCGGTGGAAGCAGAGCTGGACGTGGATGCCGTACTTCTGGCCGAGGCGGACGGCGTCGTCAACCCACGCGAGGCGGGTCTCGTCGAGCTGTTCCCAGTCGCCGCCCTTGATCCAGCCGCGGTAGTCCATGGGGAGGCGGACGAAGTTGAAGCCCCACTCTTTCATCCATTTGAAGTCATCCTCCTTGAACGGCTCGTAGCGGCCGTTGAACATCTCGAGCAGGTTGAACCCGCGCCAGCGCTCGGCGGGTTTCCACGGTTCGGCGGCGGCGTTCAGCGCACACGCCAGCGCAGCCAGCAGCGTGAGTCTTTTCATTTCCAATCTCCTTGTTTGAACGTTCCGCGCTATGCCACGCGCTCGACAATGATGTCGGGGTCTATGGTGTCGCGGAGGGCACGCTCGATGCCGTGCTTGAGGGTCGCGGCCGCGTGGGGGCAGCAACCGCAGGCGCCGCGCAACCGCAGCCGGACCGTCTTGCCCTCGATCTCCACCAGTTCCATGTCGCCGCCGTCTGCCTGAAGCATCGCGCGGAGTTCTTCCAGTTTCGCCTTGATCTGATCATTCATGTTCTTCTCTTCCTTTTCTTCTCGGTTTTTTTTCTCACACAAAGGCACAAAGGCCACAAAGGGTTTTTCCGATTCGTTTTATTCGCGTCATTCGATGACAAAAAAACATTCGCGTCATTCGATGACCATATAAATTCTCTGGTGTCGGTGACGTGTCTCATCCCAAATCGAATTTCTGCCCGGGGGCGGGGTCGGTGACGTTGCGGATGCCGCGGGCGCGGGCAAGCTCGCACAGGGTCTCCACCATCTCGGGTTCGCCGTGGACGGCGAAGAGGTTGGTGAGGTTGGATTTCACGCCGTCGAGCCAGTGCGTCAGGGCGGTGCGGTCGGCGTGGGCGGAGAGGGCGTTGATGGCGTGGACCTGGGCGCGGAGGCGGAAGGTGTCGCCGAGGATCGAGAGGCGGGGGGTCTTCTCGATGATGCGGCGGCCGAGGGTGTCCGCGACCTGGTAGCCGACGATGAGGATGACGCTGGCGCGGTCGCCGACGGTGCGCTGGAGGTGGTGCAGGACGCGGCCGCCTTCGCACATCCCGGAGGCGGCGATGATGACGTGGGGGCCCTGGAAGTCGTTGAGGGCCTTGGATTCGTCGGGGGTGCCGACGAAGCGCAGGCCGGGGAATTTCGAGGGGTTGACGCTGTCGTTGAGGACGGCGGCCTTGATGTCGTCGTTGCCGATGTGCTTGGCGTAGATCTGGGTGGCTTTGTGGGCGAGGGGGCTGTCCACGAAGACAGGGGTGGGGGGGAGGCGGCCTTCCTGCGTCAGCTGGTAGAGGTAGTAGAGGATCTGCTGGGTGCGGCCGACGCTGAAGGCGGGGATGAGGAGGCGGGAGCGGGCCTGGTGGGTCTGCGTGACGAGGGTGAGGAGTTGTTCCTTGACGTCGGCGGCGGAGGGGTGGTCGCGGTCGGCGTAGGTGCTTTCGAGGATGAGGGTGTCGGCGCCCTGGGGGTGGTCGGCGTCCGGCACGAGGGGGAGGCCGGGCTGGCCGAGGTCGCCGGAGAAGAGGAGGCGGTGGGTGCGGCCGGTGCGGGGGCGCACGTCGATCTGGGTGAGGGCGGCGCCGAGGATGTGGCCGGCGTTGTGGAAGGTGGCGGTGACGTTGTTGCCGAGGTTGATCGGCTGGCGGAGCGGGACGGGGACCATGTGGCGCATGACGTCGTCCACATCGCGCTCGCCGTAGAGAAGCTCGAAGAGGCGCTTGCCTTGCGCGGCGCGTTTTTTGTTGACGGTGTGGAGGTCGCGCATCTGCAGGAAGGCGGAGTCGCGGAGCATGACGTCGCAGAGGTCCACGGTGGGGGGGGTGCAGTAGATTTTGCCCTTGAAGCCGTTGCGGGTGAGGGAGGGGAGGTTGCCGCTATGGTCGATGTGCGCGTGGGAAAGCAGCACGGCATCGAGGGTGGCGGGGTTGACGGGCATCTTGCGGTTCAGCTCGAACGCCTCTTTGCGTTTGCCCTGAAAGAGCCCGCAGTCGAGGAGAATCCGCAGGCCGTTCGCCTCGACCAGGTGCATCGAGCCTGTTGTCGTCTGTGCCGCACCGTGAAACTCAAGTTTCATTCTCGCCTCCTCCTGATTTGAATCGTGATGGCACATATCATATCAGAAAACCGAAGGAATACAAAGGGGTTCATTGGGGTACAGGGAAATTTCTTTTGTGCCGCATGAAAGCGGCGGCGAGCCGCCGCACGCCAGAGGTCACGCGGCAGTCCCCCCTTGAGCACACTTGGCAACGAAAAACGTCTCACCCCAAAACGGCTCGTCTATCCCAGGTCCGCCGAGCGGTTGACATACGTCGTGTGCAGGAGGCGGTGGGCTTTCGCGCTGAGGGGGGCGTCGAGAAATTCGGTGTAGAGGGTTTGCACCTGCGGGTTCTCGTGGCTGAGGCGTTTGGGGGCCCCCGTGTCGAGCGCGTAAAGCCCTTGGATGCGGGCTTGGCGTATCGCGTCGGTCATGGGGATGGCGGTCTTGGGTTGCCCGCCACCGCCGATACATCCGCCACGGCACGCCATCACTTCGATGAAATCATAGTGCGCGTCACCGGCCTTGATCGTGGCGATCAACTTCCGCGCGTTGGCGGTACCGTGGACAATCGCGACACTGACCTTCAGTGCCGCAACCTGCGCGGAACGCACGCCGTCCATGCCGCGCACAGGCTCGTAGGCCAGCAGGGTCGGGGGGGGGGGCTCTTTCGTCGCAAGGAAATACGCTGTCCGTAACGTCGCCTCCGTGACCCCTCCGGTGTTACCGAAAATCACGCTTGCGCCGGAGCCGCGCCCCATCAGGTCGTCGTACGGCTCGGGGTCGAGCTTGAGCGGATTGATGCCCGCTTGTTTCAGCCAGTGCCCAAGTTCGCGGATCGTCATTACCGCGTCGGTCGCGCGCACGCCGTCAACGTTCATCTCGTCGCGGCGGATCTCAAACTTTTTGGCGGTGCAGGGCGTGAGCGCGACAGCGAAGATGCGCTTGGGATTGAGGTTCCGCTTTTCCGCAAACCACGTCTTGATGACGCTCCCCTGCATCCCGATGGGGCTTTTGGCGGTCGAGAGGTTCGGGATCAATTCGGGGTAGAACGTCTCGGCGAATGTCACCCACGCGGGGCAGCAGCTGGTGAACTGCGGCAACGTGCGTTTCGCCGTGACGCGTTGCAGAAGCTCGGATGCTTCTTCCATGACGGTGAGGTCCGCGCCGAAGGTGGTGTCGAACACCGCGTTCGCGCCGAGCTTGCGCAGGGCGGCGACGAGCTGCCCCTCGACGTTCGTCCCGGGCTTCGCGCCAAACACTTCGCCGAGCGAGACGCGCACGGCAGGGGAGGTGAAGACGACGACAAAGGTGTCGGGGTCCGTGATGGCGGCGTTGACCGTTTTCTGCTCCGGGCGTTCCGTGACGGCATCGTACGTGCAGACAGCGGTACATTGCCCGCAGTGGGTGCAGATGGGGCGCGACTTCGTTTTCGTCAAATCGAACGAGCCCCACACGCCCATCTCGTTTTTGCAGACGTGCAGGCAGTCGCCGCATGACGCGCACTTGCCGATGTTGTGCATGATGGCAGGATTGCGGGGGTCAACGATGACGTGCTCGATGTCGTCTGCGGCACGGCACAGCCGTGGGCAGAGCGAGAAGAGTGTCGCGGAAGCGGTGGTTTTCAGGAAGGTGCGGCGTTTCATGTTTGCGGTCCCCGTTTTTTTTTCAAGTGCAATCGAGTGCCATCGGCTGCAGGCGCGTGAAGTCGAGGGCGGTGAGTTGCGCGCCGAGCGCGGCGGGCTCGAAATGCGCGTCCGTAAGCTGATTGATCGGATGCCATCGGAAGGCGATCCAGTCCTCGGTCGCGGCGACCGGGGACTGCGGCGCGACACCCTCGATGGTCAGCTCGAAGACGAGGTTGATTTCGGCGTGCGGCTCGCCGTCTTGGATGAACGTGTGCTCGCTGTACCCGAGGAAGCGTCCCGCCTCCGACTTGCGCCCGGTTTCTTCGAGCACCTCGCGGACAAGCGCCTGGCGGGCGGTCTCGCCGAAGTCAACGTGTCCGCCCGGGAGATACGTCAGGTGTTTCCCCTTCCCGTGGCAGAGCAGGATCTGCCCCTCCATCACGCAGACCCCCCTGGCAATCACCTCGATTGGTTTTCCCTTCATGTCATCCCTTTATACCTTTGTGTAAGAATTAAAGAATAGCATCTCGCGGGGGGCTTGTCGAGAAGGGAATGTGAAAAATGGGGTTGAAGTTCTGCCGTGAACCTGCTACGCTACGGTCCCATGAAAAATGATTCGCGCTACCGTCGGCAGATCGCAGTGCCGGAGTTCGGGGGGGGGGGGGAGGGACGGCTCTCCCCCCCCCCCCCCCCCATTGGGGGGGGCGGCGCGGTGGGGGGGGGGGCGGGGGG
>WRML01000231.1 GCA_009777165.1 Kiritimatiellota bacterium | reverse complement strand
GCCCCCCTGCCGCAGCTTTTGTGCGGGGGGGGGGGTGACACGCGAGGGGAGTGTCGCGGGGGCCCGTGTGCCGATACGCACGGCGTCAACCTGCGGCAGACCCGCAAACGCGCGGACCAGCGCCAGGAGCCGCGCGTCCGGCAGCAACAAGGGGTCCCCCCCAGACAGCAACACCTCGCGTACGGGGGGGTGTGCCTTCACATAGGCGACGGCGTCCGCGATCTGGGGGGGGGTCCTGACGATCTCCGCGTTTTTCAGCAGCCCCCCCTTGCGTGTGCAATGACGGCAGTTCATGGCGCACTGGTCATGCGCCATCACGAGGATGCGGTCGGGGTAGCGCCGCTTCACGCCGTAACAGCACGAGGCGGCCCCCCCCTCCTTGAACGGGTCTGCGGACACCCCCTCCTCCTCGGCAAGCTCCTCTGCCGACGGTAGCGCCTGCCGCGCCAACGCGCCGTCGGGGGCCCCCTTAATCTGTTCCAACACATATTCCGACAGCTTCACGGGGTACCGCGCGTGGACCCGTCTCGCCATCTCCATGTCCACGCCCAGCGCCCGCAGCGTGGCGAGCGGGAAAGGGGGGGGGGCATGAGCATGTGACGGCATGACAATATGACACTGATGTTGAAAACCGTCATGCCGTCTAGTCATCATCGCCATCCTGTATTCCTGTCACAAAAAACGTCCGTTTAAGTCCACCGCCCATGTTGTAAAGGCAAAGCTCTTTTCCTGCATCATGTGTTTAATCGCTTCTCGCTCCCTTTCTCAACACGTCTCTTCTCGA
Source organism: Kiritimatiellota bacterium (assembly GCA_009777165.1). Lineage (GTDB taxonomy): Bacteria > Verrucomicrobiota > Kiritimatiellia > RFP12 > UBA1067 > WRJS01. The sequence continues at coordinate 3,785 of WRML01000231.1, read as the reverse complement.
TGATGCCGGCCCTCATGCTGAGTAACAAATAAATGAGAATCACGAGGCAGATGACGCTGGGAAATTCACCATTCCAAAGCGTATCCGACAGAAGAAACACGAAAAACGCAACCGGTATCCCGAACAGGATGGTCACGAAGAGCGAAACGTATTTGTGCCGCGATGACCAAACCCATAACGGGGCTGGCAGCTTGGCGAATGCCAGTATGACCCCAAAAATGAGAGACCCGACAAGCGAGGTGGCGATGCAACCTATAAACGAACTTATCATCCCTAGAATAATGGTGTCACGGGATGGGTGATATGCAAACCTGTTTTGCTCCATGATTAGAAAAAAGCAACACAACGGGAACTGGCTGCCTATCGCTCCCAAAAAGAGGGCAAACACTTTCCACTTCTTGAGAGGTGTCCTGGCCCCGGGCAATGGGAATCGTGTTGCGGCAAACAGGCATCCTAAAATAGCCGCGAATGCGATAAGCGCCAAACCGCCGTCGTTCATCCTTTTGCGCGGGGAGTACAGCTTCTCTCGCTCTTGGTAGCACTGCTTCCACTGCTCACGATTTTGCTCATAATCGTCTCGTGCAACCTTGGCAAAGACACGATTATAAATCTCTTCGTCCGGCACGGTGTTCCATGGGTAGCGTATGCTCCATGCAAGCAAAGCAAAACCTGTTGCCAGCATGACGGCAAGGACGGCAACATAAATTTTCGTGAGTGGCGTTTTCATCGCTTCTCGTTTCCGTCTGCGGTGCAGCGCGTCAGCGCAAGCGCGGTACGGCAGGGGAGGTAGACTTTGATGGTGTGGACGATCTCGTTGTTGCGGGTCTCGGGGAGGAGGGCGAAGATCTGGTCGTTACGGATGCGGCCTTGTCCGCCGAAACGCTCGTCGTCGGTGTTCAGCGCGATGCGGTAGGACGCGCCGGGGGGGACGATAACAGGGAAATCCACGACGGATTCCGAACTGTGAAAGTTGAAGAGGAAGACGAGCGCGCCGCGCTCGAAGACGAGTATCTTGCGAGAGTCCGAGATCAGCAGGCGACGCGGCTGCGTGCCTTGAAGGGCGCATTTCATATCATCGAATTTTTCTGTCATCGAATTGTTTGTCATCGAATGACGCAAATTAAACGAATGGTTGTTTATGTTTTCCTCATTCGTTTCATTCGTTTTATTCGATGACAGGATATTCGGATTGTTTGTCATCGAATGACGCGAATTAAACGAATGGTTGTTTATGTTTTCCTCATTCGTTTCATTCGTGTAATTCGATGACAAAAGATGTATCATCGCCTCGTCGAATTCGGCGAGGCACCAGTAGAGCAGGGAGGGGTCGTCGCGCAGGGACCACTGGCGGCGGGCGTAGTGGTAGGAGAAGCCGTTGCCCTCGCGGGGGAAGTCAATCCACTCGGGATGGCCGAACTCGTTGCCCATGAAGTTGAGGTAGGCGTGCCCGGCGGTGGCGAGGGTGGCGAGGCGGGCGAGCTTGTGGAGCGCGATGCCGCGCTCGGTCTGGAGGTTCGCGGTGGCGCGGGACATGGCGTCGTAGATGGCGGCGTCCACAAGCTGGAAGAAGAAGGTCTTGCCGCCGACGAGGGCCTGGTCGTGGCTCTCGACGTAGTTGACGGTCTGCTCGTCGGCGCGGCGGTTGGTAAGCTCGTGCCAGAGGTAGCCGATGTTCCAGTCCTCGTCGCGGATGTCGCGCACGAGCTTGAACCAGCATTCGGGGACGCCCATGGCCATGCGGTAGTCGAAGCCGGCGCCGAGGTCGCTGACGGGCGCGGCGAGGCCGGGCATTCCGCTCACGTCCTCGGCGATGGTGAGGGCGTCGGGGCGGATCTCGTGGATGACGCGGTTGGCGAGGTTGCAGTAGACCCACGCGTCCTCGTCAACGGTGGGGTCGAAGTATTGGGCGTAGTCCATGAAGTCCACGCCGAGGCCGTGGTGGAGGTAGAGCATGCTGGTGATGCCGTCGAAGCGGAAGCCGTCGAAGCGGAACTCGTCGAGCCAGTAGCGGCAGTTGGAGAGGAGGAAGTGCAGCACGTCGGTCTTGGTGTAGTCGAAGCAACGCGAGTCCCACGCCTCGTGCCAGCCGCGCAGACCGTCGTGGAAATACTGGTAGGGGGTGCCGTCGAAGAGGGAGAGGCCGTCGCGCTCGTTCTTGACGGCGTGGGAGTGGACGATGTCCATGATGACGGCGATGCCGAGTCCGTGCGCGGCGTCCACGAGGGCCTTCAGCTCCTCGGGCGTCCCGAAGCGCGAGGAACAGGCGAAGAAGCTGGAGACGTGGTAGCCGAACGACCCGTAGTAGGGGTGCTCCATGACTGCCATCAGCTGGAGGGTGTTGTAGCCGGCCTTGGCGATGCGCGGGAGGATGCGCGTGCGGAACTCGTCGTAGGTGCCGACCCCCTCCCGCTCCTGCGCCATGCCGATGTGCGCCTCGTAGATGAGCGGCACGCGGGGGGGGACCCTGAACCCGGGGGCCCGCCAGACGTAAGGCTCGGGGGGGTCCCAGACCTGCGCGGCGAACAACTGGGTCTCCTCGCTCTGCACGACGCGCCGGGCGTACGCGGGGATGCGCTCGCCGCACCCCCCCTCCCACGCCACCTCCAGGCGATAGTGCTGTCCGTGCCGCAGCCAGTCGAGCGGCAACTCGATTTCCCACACGCCGCGCTCCAGCCGCCGCAGGAGGAAACGGTCCTCCTTCATCCAGTTCGAGAAATCGCCGATCAGCCAGACGGCGGTCGCGTTCGGCGCCCACTCGCGGAAAACCCAATGGGAAGGGGTTAAGGGGTTAAGGGGTTCAGGGGTTAAGGTTTCGATCGCCATCGAGGGCTGTCGAAGGCTGTCGAGGGCTGTCGCACCTTGACCCCTTGACCCCTTATCCTCTTGACCCCTTAACCCCTGAACCCCTTGACCCCTTTTGTGCAATCCGTAGTATTCGTGAGCGCAGGCGAACTCGGCAAGCGATCCGGGTCCCTGCGCGAGCGCAACGGCCCGCTCCTCCGCGCGGGCCGCGCGGCGCCGAAGAATCTCGCGGTAAGGTTCGAGATAAGGGTCATCAAGCAGATGTGCTCGTGTGAGACTCATGTACATCTCCTTTCGTCCTGCTCTTGCGTCCTGATGTCCTTGCATCCTTGTGTCATGTCAAAAATCCACAACCGTTACCGTGCGTCTGCCGCCTGTCTCGAATAACCGGTCCACAAAAAATCCCTAGGAAAGAAAAAGTATATTCCATCAGATGCCCTATTGTCCAGCGGAAACAAACCTTTCGGTTTGAACCGCTTTCGGTTTGAACAAATCAATCTTGTAAATATTGAAATGTTCAATGTTACAGGCTCACGATCACTCATAATGGTGATCCCCCAATGTTTCCCATTCTTATCATTCTGCCCATTTTTTTACAATGGCTCTTGCCATTTCAAGTTTTTTGTTTTTACCCTTTTTGGATTGCATATACGCATCATAAAATCGGACAGTCCGCCAAGTACCGATGCGCGAAAACCGTATAATGATGGGAAAACGATTCCGCCAACCACCACCACAATGATTATAAATGCACCAATCCGTACTCCACCTGTTTTTCTTTTCTCCGTCTGTCGAAAGATTGATGACGCACGCACGTTTCCCAAACGCAGGAAGGACTTCATTTTCAAAATAAGATTTCCATTGGCTACTGTCAGAGTAAACAATGAGATACGAAATGCCATGAGTCCGCCTATAGTGAAATCACTTTTAAAGCATACAGTAACAACATCCCGTTAGGGATGTTTCTTTCGGTAGAAGAGAAC
>WRML01000230.1 GCA_009777165.1 Kiritimatiellota bacterium | reverse complement strand
CCAACCCGAACACCGCCCGCATGGCCCGATGGCTCCTGTATAACTTTTGTAAGATGAACATATGCGTAGTTCATCATATTTATCCACAAAAGGCAAGAACTAATATCCCAACAAGTCTATTGTGCGTCCCATACGTAGGGCGTTGCTACGCTAATATGCGCAAGGCTTTCAGCCTTTTGTGTGAACACACCCTAGAGTTGCGCCATGCTCACCATCAAGGCGGAGATGAGCGCGATGGTCGCCGTGTCAGAGCGGAGGACACGCTCACCTAACGAGAACTGGGTGAAGCCCCGCGCGGTCAGCATTTCGATTTCACTGTCCACCCATCCTCCTTCGGGTCCAACCGCCAGTACCGGGCGGCGCCATTCGAGCGTCGAGGGGATGGCACTGCATTCCTCGCTCGGATGCGCCAAAAGCCGCAGCGAGTTGGGAAACATCGTGTCGAGTTCTTTCTCGACATACGACTGAAACCACTTCCGAATGTGAACCTGCGGCAGATGCGAGACACCCGCTTGCATCAGCCCGTCAATGAGCAGCGGTTTGTAAAACATAGGATCGAGCCACTGGGTGCTGAAGTAGAACCGCTCGGTCTTGAACGCGCTCAAAATGACAATCTTCCCCACGCCGAGTGCGGCAAGCTGCGGCCACAAGCGACGCAGTACCTTGGGGCGCGGCACCGCGAGGATCAGGTCAATCCACGGCTCGGGTGCGGTCTCCGTGTGGCACGGCGAAAGCCAGACACCATCGTTCGCCATGCGTACAATACAGGAGGTACCGATGGCCCCATTGACCGTGCCGGTCCGAATAACGTCGCCCACGCTGGCATGCAACACATCCCGGATGTGCGTGGCACGGGCATCATACAACAAGACCGTCCCGCTCGCCTGAATCTCTTCCGCTGTAAACAAAATTCGGTTCATGTAATCTCTCCTTTTTTATTCACGAGTGCCCGTGTTCGCCGCTTCGGGCAGAGGTTTGCCGATGAGCGCGTGGGCGCGTTCGCGCATCCGCTGGAACACGGCGTACAACCCAGGGATGAGCGTGATGCCGATGGCGGTCGCCGCCAGCATCCCAGCGTAAACCGTCACGCCGATCGCCACGCGGCTGGCGGCGCCCGCGCCCGTGGCGTACACCATGGGCAGCACGCCAAGGATAAAGGTGAACGCGGTCATCAGCACGGCGCGGAAACGCTGGTGCATCCCGTCCGCCGCCGCCTCGACGATGGACAACCCCTGCTCGTGGCGCATCTGCGCGAACTCGACGATCAGGATGGCGTTCTTACCCGCCAGCCCGATGAGCAGCAGCAGCCCCAACTGCGCGTAGATGCTCAGCCACAGCCCCCACACCTTCAGCCCGACCAGCGCCCCCGCCACCGCCACGAAGATGGAGAGCATCACCGAGACCGGCAGCGTCCAACTCTCGTACTGCGCGACGAGGAAGAGGAAGCCGAACACCAGCGCCGCCAGCATCAGCACGCCGACCTGCCCGGATGTCTTGTCCTCCTGATAGCTCAGCCCCGCCCACGCGGTACCGTAGCCCAGCGGCAGTTTCCCCGCCTGCTCGCGGATTTCCGTCATCGCCTGGCTGCTCGAATAGAAAGGATACTGGAACGCCATAATCGGCGCGGCGGGGTATTGGTTGAAGCGGCTCACGAGGCGCGGCGCCATCTCGGTCTCGAACGAGGCGAGGCTGCCGACGGGGACCATCGCCCCGGTCTGGCTGCGCACGTACAGCTTCAGGATGTCGTCCGGCGACGCGCGGTTCGCCCAGTCGGACTGGATCACGACGGTGTTGACCTGCGTGCCGATGTTGATGTCGTTCACGTAGCGCGAGCCGAGGTAGTTCTGGAGCGTCGCGAACAGCGAGGCAACGGGGACGTTGAACATCTCGCATTTCGTGCGGTCAATGTTCAGTCGCAGGTGCGGCGTCTGCGCGGTGTACGTCGAGGCGCACACGGCGAACTTGCCGGACTTCTCCATCGCGAGCAGCAACTGCTGGATGGCACTCTCCAGCTTCTGCGGGTCGGAGTCGTCATACGCCTGGAGCCACGCGTCAATGCCGCCGTTGGCGCTGATGCCGGGGATGGCGGGTGGGGTGAACACTTGGATTTTCGCACCCACGACCTCCGCCATCATCGCGCGCGTCACTTTCTGTATCTCCTGCACGTGCAGGTCGGGCGTCGTGCGCTCGTCCCACGGCGCAAGCCCCACGATGCAGAAACCCGTGTTCTCGGCGGCGGCGCCCCCCGCCATGATGCTCCGCCCGTAAATCGCCAGACTCCAGTCCACGCCCTTCAGCGCCCGGATGCGCTCCACGATCCCGTCCACCAGCTCGGTCGTACGCGCCTCGGACGTGCCCTCGGGCAAGCGCAGATCAACGAACATCACGGACTGGTCCTCGTCCGGCAGGAACGCCGTGGGCGTGGACAGGTACATCCACCCCGCGACGGCGACGGTGGCGGCGAGCATCAGGAACGCCAGCAGGCTGCGCTTCGCGACCGTGTGCGCGATGGCGGTGTAGCCGTCGCGGAACCAGTTGAGCCCCTTGTTGAACCACGCGAGCGGTCCGCGCCGGACGGGGTCCTTGTGGCGCAGCAGGATGGAGCATAACGCCGGGCTCAGCGTCAGCGCGTTCAGGGTCGAGAAGCAGACCGCGGCGGACAGCGTGAGCGCGAACTGCTGGTAGATCCGCCCCGAGATACCGCCCACAAACCCCACCGGCACGAAGATCGCCAGCAGCACGAGGGTCGTCGCGATGACCGCGCCCGTGATCTCCTCCATCGCCAGCAGGGTCGCCTCCCGCGCAGACAGCTTCTTCATCTCGATGTTATGGATGGTGCGTTCCACGACCACGATGGCATCGTCCACCACCACGCCGATCGCAAGGACCAGCGCGAACAGCGTCAGGATGTTGATGGAGAAACCGCATACCTGCAGCACCACGAACGTCGAGAGGATAGAGACGGGAATCGTCAGCGACGGGATCAGCGTCGCACGCCAGTCCTGCAAGAACAGGAAACAGACGCCCACGACCAGCGCAAACGTCAAGAGCAATGTCATCACAATCTCATCAATGGCGTTCTGCACAAAGCGCGTCGCGTCATACGAGACCTTGCAGATCATATCATCCGGCATCCGCGCCTGCAGCTTGCCCAACTCACGCTGAATCTCGCGCATGGTGTCAATCGCATTGCTCCCCGGCATCTGGTTGACGCCGAACGCCGCGCACTCCCTGCCGTTGTACTTCCCGGTGATGCCGCCGTAGCGGTCGCCGCCCAGCTCGATACGCGCGATGTCACTCAGGCGCACCAGCGCACCGTTGCCCGCAGGACGCACGACGATGTCGGCGAATTCCTGCACGCTTTCGAGACGTCCCTGCGCCGTCAGCGTCCACACCAGTTGCGAGCCCTGCGCCGGCTCCGCCCCCACCGCGCCCGCGGACGCCTGCACGTTCTGGCGCTGAATCGCCTGGATGACCTCCTCCGTGCTCATGCCCATGGCGCTCATGCGGTCCGCGTCCAGCCAGATGCGCATGCTGTTGCGCGCGCCGAAGACCATCACATTGCCCACGCCCGGCACACGCAGGATTTCCGGGCGGATACTGCTGTAGATGTAATCGCTCATCTGGAGCGAACTGAACGTCCCGTTCGGCGAGGTCACATAGAAGAACCCCAGGATGTCCGGCGAGCGCGTGTCCACGGTGATGCCCAAGTCCACCGCCTCCCTCGGCAAGCGCGGCGTCGCCTGCTGGATGCGGTTCTGGACCTTCACCATGTTGATGTTCAGGTCCGTCCCCACCTCGAACGTCACCGCCAGCGAATAATTGCCCGCGTTGTCGCAGTTCGACGCCATGTAGAGCATCCCGTCCACGCCATTGATCTGCTCCTCCAGCGGCGTGGCGATGGTCTTGGCGATGTCCATCGCGTTCGCCCCCGGGTAACGCATCGCCACCACGATCTGCGGCGGCGTGATGGGCGGGTACTGCGTGATCGGCAGCTTCCTGTACGACAACACCCCCGCCAGCGACGTCACAATCGCAATGACCATCGCAAACCGTGGGCGCTCAATGAAAAACTTTGCAAACATAACTCATCCTTTACTTTTTGATCCTTCGGTTCTCCTCAAACTCCTCTGCCTGGACTTTAGGGCTTTCAGCCTTAACGGAGTGCGGACATTCCTGTCCGCATTTTACGGTTCTTCCCTTTGCGGACAGGAATGTCCGCACTCCGTTAACCGCAAGGCTTTCAGCTTTCCCTACCGTATTGCGAGGGGACACAGGGGGGGACAGCAACGCTCTTTCGTCCCTTGGGTCCCCTTTGTCCCCTGCGCTGCCGCTTACCGGGCTTTCATTCCTTGCGGCTCGCGGGGACGCTCGCCCTCCATTTGTTACAAGGCTTTCAACCTTTTTAGAGCATTTTCCGAAATAGTGTACCCAGTCCCGCAGGGACGATACTTTATTAACCGTAGGCTTTAGCCTACGGCAGGAACACCTCCTCACCAAGTCCCGCAGGGACGGCACGTTGCGGCTGTATGCGCCCTCCGCAAGAGGGAAAACCCCCGACGGAATTTCCCCATCCTTCGGAGGGGC
>WRML01000229.1 GCA_009777165.1 Kiritimatiellota bacterium | reverse complement strand
CACAAAGACACAAAGGGCACGAAGGTATGACATCGGATTTTCGGAGGTTTCATGTGGTCATCGAATGATGCGAATAAAACGAATCAGAAAACCTTTGTGTCCTTTGTGCCTTTGTGTGAGAAAAAACGGGACATTCCCTGCATCTTTGCGTCTCTGCGAGAAAAACCGTTTCGACATTTCCCGCGATTTGGTGATAGACAAACGCGGGAAAATACGGCATCATACTTGTTTTATATCCTTTTGGTGTGGTGTGTGGTGCAGAGCGAGCAGGAGAGAGTATGGAAAGTCATGTGAAGATTTTGACGGAGCCTGTCACGGCGGCGGCGTGTCCGAAGTGTGGTGCGATGCTGGAGGTTCCCGACATTCCGGCGTTCACGATGGTGCAGTGCCCGACGTGTGAGTTCGAGTTCCCGACCCCGTCGAAGTTCGGGTCGTTCCTGCTGCTCCAGTTGCTGGGCATGGGCGGCATGGGGGGGGTCTATCGCGCGCGCGATGAGGCGCTCAACCGCGAGGTCGCCATCAAGGTCATGCAGAAGAGCCTCGGCGATGACCCGCTGTTCGTCGAGACGTTCCAGCGCGAGGCGCAGGCGGCGGCAAAGCTGAACCACCCGAACATCGCGCAGGTTTATTCCTTCGGGCAGGTTATGGGTCAACCCTACATCGCGATGGAGCTCATCCCGGGGGGGAGCCTCGACAAGATGATGGCGTCGCAGGGGCCCCTCGACCCGGCTATCGTGTTCCAGATCGGCGTGCAGATTGCGGAGGGCCTGAGCGAGGCCGCGGACACCAACCTCGTGCATGGCGACGTGAAGCCGGAGAACATCCTGTTCGACATCGAGAAGAACGCCAAGCTCGTTGACTTCGGCCTGGCGGCGATGCAGAGCGGGCCCAACCAGGAGGTGTGGGGGACCCCCTACTACATCGCGCCGGAGAAGGTACGTAAACAGAAGACGGATCTGCGCTCCGACATCTACAGTCTGGGCGCGACGCTCTACCACGCGATCGCCGGGGCTCCCCCGTTCGACGGGACGGACGCGGCGGCAGTCGTGAAGGCGCGTTTCGATGGCGACCCCAGACCGTTACGGAGCGTGCGTAAGCGCGCGGTCCCGGAGGAGGTGGAGGAGATTATCAAGCGGATGTTGTCCATGGACCCCGCGATGCGTTACCCGACATACGGGTCGTTGCTGGGCGATATGCGGCGTTACCTGTCGAAGGCGGGGCCCGTGAGCGTGGCGTCGTCCGGCAAGAAGATCATGATCAAAGGTAAGCGCCCGAAAACGGAAGGAGGTCTCCTGCCGGCAGGGAGGGTGCCGATTGATCAGATTGAGGTAGAGGCCGAGAACGAGCGGGAACTCCGAAAACGCAAGAAGACGTTCTTTAAGGCGGGCTGCCTCGGTTGCGGGGGGGTCATCCTTCTTGCCACCCTCATCGGGGGGGGGATTTTTTGGTACAAGGCTTCGGTTGTCTTGAAACAGGCAAAAGCAGAAATGGAGAATGCCTTAAAAAAACAGGCGGCTGCGAGCGCATCGATCGCAAAGGCTGTGGGCGAGGCGAAAAAATTTGCCGACCTCATCAACGCAAGTGTCACCGAGGCACAGAAATATGCCAATGAGGCGGTGGAGACGGTTGTCGCCGTGCTGGGCGAGGAGGTGCGGGTGTGGCTGATTCCCACGGAACCGTCTTACGAGATCGCGCCGGCCGAAGACCTGGACGCACCTGCTGCAACCGCGCCGGCCGTTGAAACGAATGTCGTCGCGAACGCCGCGGATGATGCGGTAGAACCGGCGGCGGCGGCGGACGACGCGACAGAACGTGCCGCCGAGGAGGTATCCCTAGGAACGATTCCCGAGGAGATTGCGAAATATCCTGCCGTCACACTAACGCGCAAGATGTTTAGTGATACGTATGTGGTGAAGAAAGCGGCCGTGCTTGCCGCCGCGCATGTCACTGAAATCGAAGCGATGGCGAAGGCTGCGGCCGCGATCAGCGAGTCTGACCCGTTTGCCGAAAAGGCAGAAGCAATCGTCGGGAAGTGGAATGCCTGGAGTGCGAAGAACGCCAAGAAGATTCAGGAGGATATCCAGCGTGCGAGCCAAACCAAGAAGACGCTCGAAACCGTAAAGGGGGAAGCCCGATCCATACAGAATGCTCTCCAGCAGGCGGCATCCGACAAAGCGGAGGCGGAAAAGCGCGAGGCGAAACTGGAGAAGGAACGCTTGGAACGCGAGGCGTTCCAAGCGAAAACAGAGGGCGAAATCGGGCAGGTGCGCGAGAAGGAAAACGAGATCATCCCGATGCTCAAGCAACTGCAAATCCGCGAGGCGACGCGCGCGTTGCGGCTACTGAACAAGGATATCGAAACAACGGGTGGGCGTGACGCGCTGGCGATGGTCGAGGAGCGTATCAAGCGCATCGAGGAGTTCCATAAGTTCATGGTCGAGAAAGCGCCCGGGTTCAAATCGGCGAAAGGATGGGCGATTGAGGCCGCTGACGACAAGACCGTCACCGTCGGCGGGAAGAAAATCCTGTGGGGGGAGATTTTCGAGTCGCGCATGGAGATTGTCGCGGAGCTGGTCAACGGGCTGGTGATGAACACGCAAGCGACCAAGAACCTGCGCCTCCGCGAACGGACGCGGTTGGAAACGAATGCGGCATTGTGCCTGAGTATGTTTTACAGCCATATTCCTGCCGCAGTGGATCGTGCCAGGCAAATCGCCAGACAAGCGATGGAGAACTTGGAGGCGGACTCGGACATCATCAAAAAACTGATGCCGGAATTCGGTGAGTCGGATTGAGGCTCGAGTGCGTAAGGTTGAGAACGGTGCTTCGTGGTTCTTTCCTGCGAGTCGGCGTTTCAAAAAATGAGAAACTCAAAAAAACGGAATGCTTTGTTATGCGATATATCAGTACACGGGGTGGGGACATCCCGTTGACGTTCACCGACACCCTCCTCACGGGCCTCGCCCGTGACGGCGGGCTTTTCCTTCCCGAGCAGATCCCGGACGTTCGTGCCAAACTGGACGCATGGCGGGAACTCTCTTATACCGGGCTGGCGTTTGAACTCATGCGGCTCTTCGCGGACGACATCCCGGAAACCACGTTGCGCGAAATCATCCGAAAAAGCTATGCGGCATTCCGGCACCCGGAAGTCACGCCCATCGTGAGCGTGGGCGACATCCACATCCTTGAACTGTTCCATGGCCCGACGCTGGCGTTCAAGGACGTGGCGTTGCAGTTCCTCGGCAACCTTTTCGAATACGTGCTGGCAAAGACGGATACCGCCCTGAACATCGTCGCCGCCACCAGCGGCGACACCGGAAGCGCCGCGATTTACGGCGTTCGCGGGCGCAAGCGCATCCGTATCTTCGTGATGCACCCGCACGGGCGCGTCAGCCTTGCCCAAGAACGGCAGATGACCACCGTGCTGGACAGCAACGTCCGCAATCTCGCCATCGAGGGGACGTTCGATGACTGCCAGAATATCGTCAAGGCGCTCTTCAACGACCTCGCATTCCGTGACGCGAATATGTTAGGCGCGGTGAACTCCATCAACTGGGCGCGTGTGCTGGCGCAACTCGTGTATTATTTCTATGCCACGTTCCGCGTGCAGGAAAAGACAGGCGTACCGCAGGAGGTGCGCATCGCCGTTCCGACCGGGAACTTCGGCGACATTTTTGCGGGGTATCTGGCGTGGCGTATGGGCCTGCCGATTGACAAGCTGGTGCTGGCGACAAACGAGAACGATATTCTGACGAGGTATTTCAACACGGGAGTCTACAGCCTCGGCGATGTGTCGCCCACGCTCAGCCCGTCCATGGACATTCAGGTGTCGAGCAACTTCGAGCGCTACCTCTTTTACCTCTCGGGCGAGAACGCCGCGACGCTCCGCGACTGGATGACCACATTCAAGACGACCGGTACGCTCGAACCAGGGGTTGCGAACCACGCCTGTTTTGTCGCAGGACGCGGTGACACGGCCATGACACTCGCGACCATTAAAACGTACTGGGAGCAGTACCGCTACCTGCTCGACCCCCACACGGCAGTGGGCGTGGCCGTCGCGGAACATTTCCGCTCCGACATTGCCCCCATGATTTGCCTTGCGACCGCACACCCCGCGAAGTTCGGCGACGCGGTTGTGCGCGCCACAGGGGGGGACCTCGCACACCATCCGATCCTTGACGCGCTCATGCATCTACCCACCCGCATGGATGTTATCCCTGCGGACACAGCCGTTGTCGCGGGAATCATCAGGGACACATAAAAAAAGAGCTGATGTTCACCACAATAGACACAATCGTATGTCAATTGCGGGAAACAACGAGGCGCGGAATACTATGCGTAAACGCTAGGAGAGGGACGGTTGGATGTCAAATGAATTGAGTTGCCAGCGTTGTGGGGCGTGCTGCCGAGTACCGGGGTATGTCGCACTCGGACCAGGCGAGGTAGAAACCATCGCCGCGTTTCTCGGAATGGATGTGTACGCATTCACGGAGCGGTACACAAAGTTCATGCTGAACCGGAGGGGCTTGTCCTTGACCGAGCAGGAAAACGGGCACTGCATTTTCCTGCAAGCGGACAACATCTGCCGCGTCCAACCC
>WRML01000228.1 GCA_009777165.1 Kiritimatiellota bacterium | reverse complement strand
AAAGAGGCATCCCGATGGGATGCCATGATTTTTTTTTGGGTTCTCTTCTACCGAAAGAAACATCCCTAACGGGATGTTGTCGCGGTACGCTTTTAAAGTGAATTCACTATAAAATGCGCTAATCTCCGCAAGACCGTTGGTCTTGTTTGATATCAGCATAACCTTTTGTGTCAACACGCCCTAGTTGCCAGAGAACGCATCACGGCTGCTTTGCGGTCTTGACGATGTTCGTGCCGCAAAGGAAATTATCGCGTGACCCTCTTGGGGTGGAACTGGTCAAAAGATTGTATCCACCAGTTTTTCGACAAAGGTGATGTAGGCCCACTCGGGTTCGGAGGCAATCCCGCTGATTCGGAAATCAAGCAACACGCTCGTGATGGGGGTTGTGATGAGGTGTAAGATACGCCCGACGAGCGTCTGCTCTCGAAGGATGTTTACGCGGGCAACCCCGTTGACCACGTTCGTGTCGAGCGCATAGCTGCCTTTACACCGGACACTGAACACGTTGCCCTCAACCCACATGTTCTCCGTGACGGCGACCCCGTTGGTGATCCTGCAATCCAGTTTGATGGAGGACTGGTTCACCACGCTCGAGATGCCCGGGATGTTGTTCGCGAACCAGTCCGTCAGCCCCGCGAACAGCGGTATCCGCACGAACACGCTGTCGTCAACCTTCATGGTGCCTTCGCCGTTCAGAGAGCCGAGCATATTCTCGGACGCAGACCCGGACAACGATATGTTCCCCGTCGCTTTCCCGGTGACGGTGTTGTTCGTCTGGGAAAGGCACATCAGGTTAGAGAAGTCCGCGTCACTCGCGGAGACCTGCGTCACGAAGGTCGTGTTGGAGGCGGAATAATTCGGGAACGCGAAATGTACCCATCCCCTCACGTTTCCGCCGTCAACGGGCGATGCCTTGATGTTGTCAACCTGCGCGGTGAACCCCTCCATCTTCAGGTCGCACGACACGTCCGCGAGTGGGATATTCAGGATGCTCCCTTTCGCAAAGGAGAGGGCCGCGTTCAGATCGTTGGTCACCCCCTCCTTCTTGAGGTTCGTCGCGACGATGCCCTTGACCGTCGCGACAATCGGGGACTCGCACTGGATCAAGTCCAGCTCGCCGTTGTTCAGGACGTTGATGATGGCGATCAGGTCGGGTTTCGGGACGATGCCATGCGCGTCAATGAACACCGAGTCGTCATCGTCCCGGTACACCAGCCGTCCCGCCAACGCGCCGGTCTTGAGTTCCCATGAGACGGGGTCAATGGTGACGATGGTACTATTGTTGGTGTCGGTGACGGTCACCACCCCCTCCGCGTGACGGACAGGGATCCCCCGGTAGGTGCAGTCCTTCACGTCAATGTCAATCGCCATCGCGTAGTCCATTTTCGTGAGTTCCAGGTCAACGGAAAACCCGACCGTGACGGGCGTGGTGAACGCCTGGAAGCAGTCAATCTGCATTACCGTGCCTTTGGCGCGGAGGCCCAGCAGCAGGGGGGTGATCAGGTGCGGGAAGGCCCTCCCCTGCGCGTTTCCGACGACGCGCTTCGTCTCGGGGTCAAACGTCAGGTCGCCGGTGACGGTCACGTCGCCCGCCCGGTCCGGCCACTTCGCCTTCAGGTTGGTCACCGACGCGTGCGTGGTGGTCGAGGCGACCGTGGCGGTGATTTTCTCCGGTTGAAGCCCGAGGATGTTGGCGTTGTCGAGGATGAGTTCAAACGGCGCGATGTCCGGGAGGATGACGTTGATCTCGCGCGCGACAGGGGGGGGCCTCGGCGCATCGGGGTCACGGGGGGGGCGGGGCGGCAACTCGGGGAAGTCAAACCCTTTCAGCGTCACGTTCCTCAGGCGGTCGCGAAACGGCGCAAGCGAGAACAGCGCGAAATCCACGCGGATTTCCTCCGCCGACAGAAACGGGCGTTCGGGGGTGCGCGTCGGGAGCGCCTTGATCTGGTGAATCGTCAGCCCGCGCTGGGCGGAATACGTGATGCGGTCAATCCGGAAAACAAGCGGGCCCGTCGTCGTCTCTTCCATCGCCTTCTGGAGATGGGGATCGGACGTCAGTCTCTCCGCGACTTTCTGGACAAGCCAATCCGGCAGGCCCTTCTCCGCGAAATACAGGCCGACGACCGTCACGATGAACAGGATCAAGCCCAGCCACAGTATCGCCTTGATCAGCCGCCCAAGAAATTTGAAGAGTTTCCACATACGCTACGCATGGGTCATGGTGATCGGGAGCAACGTCATTACCCATGAACCCGTGATTGTTCTCTTTTCACCTCGTCCCACATGGCATCCAACTCCGCGAGCGAGCAGGCTTTCATGTCCTTACCCTGTTCGCGCACGCGCTGCTCGATCTCGCGGAAACGCGTCTCGAATTTCTGCGCCGCGCCCGCAAGCGCACTCTCCGCATCCACTTGGATGAACCGGCAGTAATTGACCACCGAAAACAACAGGTCGCCCGTCTCCTCCGTGATACGCGCGGCATCCCCTTCCGCCACCGCCCCCGCCAACTCGCTCAACTCTTCGTGAACTTTGCCGATGGCACCCGATGCGTCCGCCCAGTCGAAACCGACGCGCGAGGCCTTCGCCTGGATCCGCTGCGCCTTCAGCAGGGCTGGCAGCGTTGCCGGGACCCCGTCGAGCGCAGACCGCCCCTTCCCCTTCTCCGACTGCTTGATGACCTCCCAGTTCCGCAGCACCTCCCCTGACGACTCTGCCGTCGCGCCGCCGAACACGTGCGGATGACGGCGGATCAATTTGTCCGCTAGCATCGCCGCCACGTCGTCAAACGAGAACCGCCCCTCCTCCTCGCGGATCGCGCACTGGAACACGATCTGCAACAGCACGTCACCCAACTCCTCGGCGTGCAGGGCGAGGTCACCGCGGTCCATCGCGTCGAGCAGTTCGTAGGTCTCTTCCAAGAGGCATGGCTTCAACGTCTGGAGCGTCTGCTCCCGATCCCACGGGCATCCCCCCGGCGCCCGCAAACGGCGCATGACCTGCACCAGCCGCCTCACGCCATCCAAGTCCTCAGCCATGGCACTCGCTCAGATGCGCAGGATACGCGCCACCTCTTTCACCAACGCCACATCGAATTTCTCAATCGCGACATCAGCTCCGCCGAAATCCTGATACGCGACCAGCGGGTTTTCCTTGAACATCACGCCCATGCTGGAGGTCAGCACGCCCTTGATCGAGAAACCGCTCCCCGTGATGGCCACGCAGAGACGCTCGCGCAAGTCATTCTTACGCGCCGTGCGCCGCCACACATCCCAGCCCAGGAAACCGAACCCGCTCGACGTGTCGGTCTGGATTGCGAGCCCCTTCTCCACGTTCGGGAACATCGCCCTCACGGCATCCGCGTTTGCGCGCGAGATGAGGATGACCTTCACGTCCTTTTCCAAGACCGCGTCCACAAACGTCTTGAACTCTGCCGGAACGTCCGCCAGCGCGTCCGTCAGCGCTGCCGAGAACGCCGGGGTACACAGCGCGACGATGGCCTGGGCGTCCACCTCCTTACCCTGGTGCGTCATCAGCGCAGTCACCGCGTGGGCAAACGGTTTCCCTAACATATGGCGGGCCATCAATGTGGCATCAACGTTCAGGCCGACCTCCGCGAACTGCGCCTTGTACACATCCAGCAGCAACTGGTGGCCGGGCAGCACCGCATAATCAAACTCCACAATCATCCCGCGTTGGACACGCTTCTCAATCGAATCACTCATGTTACTCTCCTCGGCTTTCAACCTACTCCTGCCAAAATCGAAACCCATACTTTACCGAGATTAGACGCATTGGTCAAGCCTGTATGTGTGGGGAGGGTACGTTTCGCTTGCGTTTGACCAAACCAATGAGTGAAGCGGACACCTGCCACTTGGTGCCGGAGGTGATGAGGTAGATGCCTTGGAGGTCGGGGCGCAGGGTCTCGATGAGGCGGTGGGTCTCTTCGACGGCGAAACGCTCTTGGTCGGCGGGATTCGTGAATGAGCAGAGTTTCTGCAGGAAGGCGTCGGGGAGGCGGATGCCGGGGACCTCGTCGTGGAGGTGACGGGCGAGGCGTTCGGTGATGGGGGGCATGAAGCCGAGGAACACGCGCATCCCGGGGAACGCGCTGAGCGCGTCGAGCACGCGCCGCGCCTGGTCTTCGTCGAACACGGGTTGGGTCATGACGAAGCGCGCGCCCTCGGCGTGTTTGCGGCGGAGGCGCGAGACTTCCGCGTCGAGGTTGGCGGCGGCGGAGTTGAACGCGACGCCGATGGAGAAGTTCGACTGCCCGCGCAGGTCGCGACCAGTGGCGGAGCGTCCGGCGTTGAGCTGCGCGAGGAGGCGGACGAGGCCCGTTGACGTGTTCTCGTACACCGCGACGCACCGCTGGTGGCCGCCCGTGATGGGGGGGTCGCCCGTGACCGCGAGGATGGCTTCGATCCCGGCGGCGTGCGCGGCCATGAGCGCGGATTGCGTGCCGAGCATGTTGCGGTCGCGCCCGGTGATGTGGCAGACGACCTGCCCCCCCGTCTCGCGGCGCAGGCGCGCGGCCACGTAGAAGTTCTCCATGCGGATCGAGGCGAGCGGGTTCTCGGCGAGGCTAATGGCACAGGCCCCGGCGCCGAGCAACG
>WRML01000227.1 GCA_009777165.1 Kiritimatiellota bacterium | reverse complement strand
GGCGGCTGACCGTTGACCAGACGCAGGGGGGGGGGTTCAGCGGCGAGGTCCGGCTGGGGCCCCCCCCGGCCTCGGCGGTCGCGGCGCTCGACCCGCTGATCTGGTGGGACCCCTCCGACACGGCGACCGTGACGCTCTCGGGCGGCAGGGTCATCGGCCTCGTGAACAAAGGGGTAGGGGGGGGGGCGTTCGACGCGGTGGTGCGCACCTCCGTCCCCGGGTTCGTCGGCCCCACCTACGTCACGGGCATAAACTCCTACTCCGGGCTACCCATGCTCCGGATTGACACCAACGGGCAGGGGTTGGAGAGCGCGAGCAGCACGGGCATCTCGGGCAACGCCCCCCGCACGCTCATCGCGGTGACGGGCCGGGCGGTGAACAACGCAACCCTTGACGTCACCCTCGGCACGGGCGCAAACAACCAGCGTTTCGGCCTGCTCCACAACAATGACGGCCAGACGCTCTTCCCCACGCACGGCAACGACATCGCCATGCCCGGACAGGCGGCCGGCACCCCCGCCGTGCTGTCCGCCTACAACGGCGTGGGGGGATACCTCTACACGTGGCAGGGCTTCGTGAACGGGTTCCCCAGCGCACCCAAGACCTCCACCGCCATGAACACGCTCAACACCCCCCTCTACATCGGCTACCTCTTCAACAGCACGGCGACGGTCTCCGAGCGCGGGCAGGTCGGCGAGGTGCTGCTCTTCGACCGCGCCCTCACCCCCGCCGAGCGCGAGCTCGTTGACGCGTACCTGATCGCCAAGTGGAGGCGCACGGGGGTCGGGACGCTGGGCGTAGACAGCACGGAACTCGTCAAGGCCGGGGCCGGCACGTGGACGCTCGACAACCCCGGCACGATGTTCGGCGGCACCTTCCGGCAGACGGAGGGGGAGACGGTGCTGAAGGGCGCGTCGCTCCTCGGGGAGGTGAGCGTCGAGGGCGGCACGGGCCTCACGTTCGCGCCCGCCGCCACCAACGGGCTGATGGGCTACTACTACGACTTCTACCCGGCGACCCCCAGCGCATTCCTCACGGTGGAGGGGGTGGAGGGGCTGATCGCCGGGCGCGTGCCCGTCCTCATCTCCCCCAGCGGACTGGACAACAGCGCGTTCGCCTATCCCGTCACGGGCAGTGCGGGGCTGCTGTTCCCGTACCCCTTCGGAGGGGGGGGGCCCAACACGGTCAACTTCATCGCCGTCTGGCGCGGCAGCATCACCGTCCCGGAGACAGGCATCTACGGCTTCCGCATGGTGGCGGACGACCACGCGCTCCTCGCCCTCGACGGTACCCCGGTCATTTCCATCACCACTTCCACAAGCGACACCGCATGGGTTTGCAGATCCGCCGAGCTCACCGCCGGCCGCCACGACATCCTCATCGGGCTGGAGCAAGGTGCCGGGAACGCCGGCATACGCCTGTCCGTCTGCGAGCCATCCAGTCTCACGGGCGCCTACGTGCCGGTCCCGAACAGTTGGCTCACGCCCATGTCCACGGTCGGCGCCATCGACCACCTCGCAGGGCAGGTGACCGTGCAGGGGGGCGCGAACGTGCGCATCGGCGAGAAAGGCCCCGGCACGCTCGTCGCCGCGCTGGACATCGGCGCAGGGGGGCTCCTCGAAAAGTCCGGTAACAATCGCCTCGAAATCAAGGGGGGGGCTTGGAATCAGGTTGAGGGCGACGTGAGCGTCCGCGCCGGAAGGCTCGCGCTGACGGATCCGGATTGGTCCGCGCCCGACACCCGCATGGCGGTGCACGACGGCGCCACGCTCTTCCTGACGAGCCACGGGACCGTCGGCGGCCTCTCCGGGAAAGGGCTGACCCTGATCGGCAGCGAGGGGGTGGAGGGCGTGGACATGTTCCCGTTCACCGACGAGACCGACAGCGGCATCTCCACCGAGAAAAACTACACGCACCTGGTTGACCTCCCGTTGACGCAGGCGACAATCGCGACCGTCAACGGCGTGACCTTCAACACCGGGAGCGCGAACTGGTCGTATGTCGCCGGGACCACCCCCACCGCCTCGCAGAGCGCCGACACCGAGGTCGGCATCACACGCCTGCTGAGGGGCTTCCTCTTCGGCCAGACGGACTACACGTTCCGCCTCACGGGGCTGAAGCCGTTCACCGCGCACGAGTTCCGCCTCTACAACCGCAACTACAGCAACGGCAACCGCGACGTGACCTACACCTTCACCGCCGGCGCCAACCTCGTCGGGGATATCCGCTACAACGTGGATTCCATCACGCGCAGTCAGGTGCGTTGCCGCTACATCACGGACGCGGCAGGCACGCTCGACGTGCGCGTGTACTCCCATGTCGGCTCGGACACCTGCCACTTCTACGCGTTCTCCAACGAGGTCTTCCGCGACCCCGCCGCCACTGGGCTGACCGTGGACTCCCCCGCCGGGTCGGACACGCGCTACGAGGGGATCATCACAGGGAGCGGCGGGCTCGTCAAGAGCGGCGACGGCACCCAGCGTTTCAGCGGCGCGATCAACCTCGACGGCGCATTCACCATAGGGGGGGGCGAGACCGTGCTGGAGTGCGGCGCCACCGTCAAGGGGGCCCCCGAGGTCGAGGCATCCGCCACGCTCTCCACACCGATCGGGGGGGTCACGCTCGGCGGCATCACGGGCAACGGCACGCTCAAAATGTCCAACCCCGAAGGAAACCTCTACCGCCACTTCTTCACCAACGACGTGGGCAGCCTCATCTCGCCCACGAAAGTCTACACGCACAAGCTGGACTTCGGGAGCAGGGGAGGCATCACCGCCGGTAGCCCCGGCGCCATCGTCAACGACGTGGAATTTGTCAAGGCCGCGTCCAGCGGTACGGCGAACGGCTACGGCTGGTCTGGCTTCGGCTCGCAAACGCACGCCGGGAACGCCAACACGGGCATCCCTCCCACGACCGAGAAGGCCCATGCCCTGATGACCGACATGGTTTACAACACCCCCACCGGCACCGCCACCCTCACGGGCCTCACCCCCGGCAAGCAGTACGAGCTGCGCATCTACAACCGCATGTGGACACCCGGCGAGTGGCGCGGACAGGAGGTCATCTTCTCCCCCGGCCCCGGGCCGACGGCGGACACTCGCTTCTTCCAAGACCAGATGGCCCTCCACTTCCTCGCCTACCGCTACACGTCCACGACCGACACGCTGACGATCAGTTACAACAACTTCGGCCCCGCCGCGACGTGGCACTTCTACGCCCTCACCAACGAGGAGTTGACGAACGAGGACTGGAACTCCGTGGTTTTCGACATGGCCGACGACAGCGTGTTCAACGGCACCGTCACGGGCCACCAGCACTGGACGAAGCGCGGCGCGGGGACGTTACTCATGACGGGCGTCAACACCGCGACGGGCCCCCTCACGGTCGAATCCGGCGCATTCGGCGTAGGTGTGGGCGGTGTTGCGACCGAAGGCCCCGTGTCTGTGATGGACGGCGCACTGCTCTTCGGGCAAGGCACTGTCGGCGGCGCGGTGGGCATTGCCGACGGCGCATGGATTCAAGCTGGCGAAGCCGGGGTCTGTGGCACACTCACCATCGGCGGCGACCTATTCCTCGCCGAAAGCGCGAACATCGCATTCCGCTACGGCTCCACGGCATCGGCCGACACATTCCTTGTCGGCGGCGTACTGACGTTACCGCAGAACGGCGTGATCTATTCCGCACCGCTCGTACCCGGCACGCCCCCCCCCTCCCGCTGGACACTGTTCGCGACGGCTGGCATCATCAACGGCCCCCCCGACCTCTCCGGCTGGACCATCGACGGCCTCCCCCGCGCCAAGCTCACCTACAGCGCAAACAAGAAAAGGGTGGACATCATCACCTCTGAAGGCACCATCCTGATGATCCGGTAGGGTACGTTCTCCAAAACCGTCCTACCAGAGGATCACGCGGTATAGTGAATTCACTTTAAAAGCGTGCCGCAACAACATCCCGTTAGGGATGTTTCTTTCGGTAGAAGAGAACGTAAAAAAAATCATGGCATCCCATCGGGATGCCTCTTTTAGGTGCATCCCGATGGGATGCAGACATGGGGGGGAGGGCGTTTTTCTACCGAGAGATACATCCCTAACGGGATGTAAGAATGGAAAACTTTTAAAATTAATTCACTATAAAAAGCGTATCGCGATAACATCCCGTCAAGGGATGTCAGAATGGATCACTTTTAAAGTTAATTCACTATAAGCGCCCCGACGCTCGGGATGCGCTTCGAGCCAAGGCATTGGATGGCCGGCGCGGACAGCTCCGTCCGTTTCCAGTTTCGACTGCCGTCGGCGGCCATCGACTGCCATCGAAAACTGGCGTTCCTCGCCGTGTCGAGCGCGAGTATGATCTTTGCGCGGTTGACCAGCCAGGTGTTGCGCACGCCTGTCTTGGTGAACCGCTCCAGCTCGTTGCGTTCGTCTGTCGCCAGACATATAGCGAAATCACTTTTAAAGCATACCGTAACAACATCCCGTTAGGGATGTTTCTTTCGGTAGAAGAGAACACAAAAAAAAATCATGGCATCCCATCGGGATGCCTCTTTTAGGTGCATCCCGTGCCCCATCGGTCGCACCTGCGCCGATGGGGGTCCCTTTTCCTGCGGACATGGGGAGGGCGTTTTTCTACCGAGAGATACATCC
>WRML01000226.1 GCA_009777165.1 Kiritimatiellota bacterium | reverse complement strand
CCGTGTAAAATAAGCGCATGGATACGAGATTGTTTATAAGTGACAGAAGGACATCATGACCTACACGTACAAAAAAAACGCTATTGCCGTTATTACTGTTCTACACATCTTCTCTCTTGCGGCACAGGCTGACGTTGCCCGTGAATTTGAGGAAAAGTATCAGAAATGGCGCAAGTGGACGAAGCAGCATTCGTATTCGTCAGATCCAACACGTTGTCAAGAATTCAAGGCTATTTCAGGTATGGGGTTGCCAGCCTTACCCCATATTCTCGAAAAGATGTCTGCTAACAATGGTCTTGACTTTTGCTTGGAAGAAGCAATACACACCATCACGAAAAAGTATTTCGTGGACAATGAATGGCCACTCGGTGGGGGAGGTTCACGTGCCGCCTCCGAGATGTACCTTGAATGGTGGAATGTCGAACGCTTCCAGACACCGCAACAGTTAGCGGAACGCCTCCGTCCTTGGCAGGAGGCGAAGAAGCAGGGCGACGCAAAGGCGGCGGCAGAGGCATTCCGTGCCATCCTGTATCTCGGGCTTCCTGCACTCCCGCATCTCGTGGACCAGATGGTTCCGTTTCCGGAATTGACGACGGCCTTCTCCATATTGGTTGGCGAGGGTAACGTTGCGACCGCCGCATACGCTGTCCAGACTGGTACCTACAAGCCCAAGTTCGCCACCCCTGCGGAGTGCCGCAGGTACTGGGAGACGAACAAGGCGCACTACACGCTCCCGGGGCAGGAGGAGGGCGAAAGGAAGTGGGCATCATTGTGGGTGCCGCAGGAGGAAAAAATCCACCAGTTTGAAAACGCATTTGCTTTCCCGAAAAACAGTTCCGTCGCACTCTCGGCGGGCGATTGCTGGGCGATGACCAATCAGATGAAATCCGCCGTGGGCGAGTATGACATTGACTGGTGAACATTCTTCACCCGCGGCGCATTTAGGATTTATTATGCGCCCGACAAACAACAGATTGTACGCGGAGACGGCAAAGTGATTGAATGCAAGGATTATGCCAAAGCCCGGCGCAGGGCTATTGGGGAACATATCCAATACAACATGCATTACCGCAACAGACTGCCCAAGGACATTATCGCAAACTCGACCGTTGAGCAGGGGAAGATCGGGGATTTTTCAATACGGTGGCCGGCCGACCCGAAACGGATCGTCTTTGTGCGTGACTGTATGGTTGTCGTCGTCTCGATGAACATTGACCGCGACACCGAACGTTTCGCTAAGGCACTGGACGAGTCGATTCGACCCCGACACCACCACCATTAGCTTCGTTTTCAACGTGATAGGCAGTACGATATGTTTTGTGATGTCTTGAAAGAGAACAGAGGAATTAGCAAAACCAGGTCACAGCTGAAGGTGATGTCCTCTGTGCCCCTGTGTGAGACACTATAGTGTTTTAACTTGTCATTGCTACACTCTGCCCTGAAAGGGCTACACAGTTGCTTGTGTTGTCCATAATCAAACCCGACTCGCTTTACTTCGCCACATTCGCAGTTGCTCTATACGCTGTCGTATCTGTATTTATCTTGGTTGAATGATGAGTGAGGGATTGAAGTCGGTTTTTCGGTCATTTGTCATTGGGGGCGCTTGTCATTGGGGGCGTTCATATTTGTACAGTGGACAGTTCGCTTCGGAAATCTCGTTGGAAACTGGTTGGTCACCCTACCTTTATTTGGAATTTTGATGACAGTCCCCCTGCCGTTTGGTATGATATTCGGACATTTTCAACTGGAGATTGTATGCGTTCTGTTGTTCTGATTGCGTTTCTTTGCATGGTGTTTTGCGGGGGGGGGTGTAAGACGTCACGGGTCATCGAGGACTCGCGCTCGCGCTCATCCGATTCCCTTCCCCTCGTTCAAAACATGTCCCCTCCAGACATCATCATTGACCGGTTCGGCGACATCACCGTCCAAGGCAAGCGTGTCGCGCTTGAAAAGATTGTCTCGGCAGTGAAATCTGCCGGGATTTCGAAACAACAGAAAGTCCGTATTTTCGTTCAGGAACCCCCCGATTACGACGTGATGGGGAAGGTGGCTGGCGCTTTACACCTCGCAGGGTATTCAACGTTGTTCGTGACGAAAAAAATCGCAACATCCGGCCTCAAGCTCCCCTCCCAATAACCATCCGCAGGAAGCACACACCATGAAAAACACCATCGACAAAGAAGCCTTCGCCATCCGGTACCTGTTCGAGTCCAGCCCGGAGACGACGTGGGATACGCGCGGCATCATCCAGACGCTCGGTCTGCGCGGCAAGCAGATTAAACGTCTCAACGACCAGCTCTACTGGATGGTACGCAACGGTGAGATTGTGCCGACCCGCAAGGGCCACGCCTACATCCTCGCGAAGGAGGCGGACCTCATGACCGGTCCCCTGCGCATGGCCCGCAATGGCGCGGGCCACCTCATCGAGCGCGACACGGGCAAGGCCATCTGGATTGAGGCAGAAGACCTCGACACCGCGCTCCCGGGTGATATCGTCACCATCCGCATCTCGCGGCGCGGTACCGACCCCAAAGGCACGGTCATCAAGATCGTCGAGCGTTCCCCACACGACATCGTCGGGACGCTCTACAGCACGGGCAGGCTCTCCTACGTCGTCCCGTTGAACCCCGTCTACCGCAAGGACTTCGCCGTCCCCTCCATGAACGGCGCAACGCCGGGCGACCGCGTGGTCGTGCGTTTCACGGGCTGGGAGAGCCGCCACGTCGCGCCCGAGGGCGAGATTGTGGACGTCATCGGCCCGGCGGACAAACCGTCGCTCGACACACTGGTCGTCATGAAGCAGTTCGACTTGCCCGAGGCGTTCCCGGCGGAGGTCATCGCGGAAGCCGAAAATGTCTCACAGCGTCTGGCACGTCCCGGTAAACGGCTCGACCTGCGCAAGTCCTACATCATCACGATTGACCCTGCCACGGCGCGTGACTTCGACGACGCGATTTCCCTTGAAACCGACGAGCACGGCAACCGCGTCCTCGGCGTCCACATCGCGGACGTCAGTCACTTCGTGCGCCCGGACTCCGCTCTCGACCGGGAGGCCCGTCAGCGTGGCACGAGCGTCTATCTCGTGGACAAGGTCATCCCCATGCTACCCGAACAGCTCTCCAACGGCGTGTGCAGTCTACGCCCCGACGAGGACCGCCTCACCTTCTCCGCGTTCATGACGTTCGACGAGGACGGCAAGATGACCTCCCGCCGTTTTGTCCGCTCGCACATCCGCTCCAAACTGCGCCTGAGCTACGAACAGGCCATGGACATCATCGCCGACCGGAAGCCCGAAGGCATCGTGCACGTCCCCGCCGAAACCGCCGCGCTCCTCAAAGGCACCTGGGCGCTCGCCGCGCAATTGCGCGAACGACGCTTCTCCATGGCGGCACTCGATTTGGAAGTGCCGGAGGCCGAAATCGTGCTCGACGACCAATCACGCATGACGGGTGTCGTCATCCGTCCTTACGACGAGTCGCACCAGCTCATCGAGGAATGCATGGTCGCTGCAAACGAGGCGGTCGCCACGGAACTTTGGACGCTCGGGATTAAAATCCTCACGCGCCTGCACGAGCCGCCCGACGCGGAGAAGCTCGACGAACTCAAAACCAACCTCGCCCTCCTCGGTTTCCACACCGGAAACCTCGCCAACCCCGCCGTGCTAGCGAAATTCCTCAAGGACACCCAGGACCACCCCCTGCGCTATCACGCCCACACCATGGTCCTGCGCAGCATGAAACGCGCACTCTACTCCGCCGAGAAGATCGGCCACTTCGGCCTCGCCAAGACCTACTACGCACACTTCACCTCCCCCATCCGCCGTTACCCCGACCTCACCCTCCACCGCCAACTCGCCGACCACCTCGACGGCCGCGGCGGCAAGATGCCCAAGGACTACCTGACCTCCACCGCCCTCCTCGCCACCGAACGCGAGCAGGTCGCCGACGATGCCTCGCGCCAGCTCATCGAAATTAAGAAATTCCGCTTCCTCCAGCAGCAGCTCGACGACCAGAAGCCCATCGAGTACCGCGCGGTCATCGCGAAATGCACGAACTACGGCGCATTCATAGACATCCCCGACCTAGCGATGGGGGGCCTGATCCACATCTCCAACCTCTCTGGCCAGTTTGTGCGCTTCAACCCCTCCAGCGAGACCCTCAACGCCGGGGAGGTCACCTACCGCATCGGGTCTGTTGTCAACGTCCATGTCGTCAAGGTAGATTTCGATTCCCGTCACGCGGACTTTACCCTTGCCGTCCCCCCCCCTGTCAAGGTGGAAAAAGGGAGGGCGAAACGGGGGCAGGGAGAGCGGCGCCGCCGTCGGCGAGGTTGATTGGTTCTCACAGGGATGCCTTTCTTCCGATTAAAGAGGACACGGAACATTTAATGAAATAGTGTATCCGCTTCCCGCCAACGGCTGAAAGCCCTGTAAGCGGCAACTCAGGGGACCAAGGGGACCCAAGGGACAAAAGGACGTTGTTGCCCCCCCCTTGTGTCCCCTCCGTCTCCTATAGTGTTTTATAGTGAATTCACTTTAAAAGTGTTCCATTCTTACATCCCGTTAGGGATGTGTCTCTCGGTAGAAAAACGCCCTCCCCCCCTTGTCCGCAGGAAAAGGGGCCCCCATCGGCGCAGGTGCGACCAATGGGGCA
>WRML01000225.1 GCA_009777165.1 Kiritimatiellota bacterium | reverse complement strand
GCGGGGAAATTCAGCTCATTGAGCCCCCCGCCCGCCCCCCCCGCCCCCGCGCTCAGCGGGTCATCCGCCAGCGTCACGGGCAGGCCCGTCTGCGAGGCGATCAGCTTGTCGAGGCCGCGCAGCATCCCCCCCCCCCCCGCCAGCACCAGCCCCCGGTCCACGAGGTCCGCGGACAGCTCCGGCGGGCACTTCTCAAGCGTGATCCGCACCGAGTCCACGATCGCGGACACCGGCTCCTGCAGCGCGTCACGGATCTCCTCCGACGTCACCGTCAGGGTCTTCGGGAGCCCCGCCACCAGGTCGCGTCCTTTGACCTCCAGCGTGCACTCCTCGCCCAAAGGGTAAGCTGAACCGATCGTGATTTTAATCTCCTCCGCGGTCCGGTCCCCAATCATCAGGTTATAAACTCTCCGCATATACTGCACGATGCACTCGTCCATCGCATCCCCGCCCACGCGGACGCTCCGCGAATAAACGATGCCCGCCAGCGAAATCAGCGCGACCTCACACGTGCCGCCCCCGACATCCACAATCATGTTCCCCGCCGGCTCCGACACGGGCAGCCCCACGCCGATGGCCGCCGCCATGGGCTCCTCGATCAGGAAGACCTCCCGGGCCCCCGCGTGCCGCGCCGACTCCTGCACCGCCCGCTTCTCGACCTCCGTGATATCGCTCGGCACCGCCATGATGACCCGCACCCGCGGCCGGAGCCACTTCGCCGTGCACACCTTGCGGATGAAGTAACGGATCATCGCCTCCGTGATATCGAAGTCCGCGATCACGCCGGACTTCATCGGCCGGATTGCCACAATGTTCCCAGGCGTGCGGCCGAGCATACGCTTGGCCTCCTCGCCCACGGCCAAGATGCGCCTGGTCCCCTCCTCGATGGCCACCACCGAAGGCTCGCGGATGACGATCCCGCGGTCTTTCATGTAAACCAAAGTATTGGCGGTACCGAGGTCAATCCCGATATCGCTCGAAAACACGGACAAAAACTTGTTAAACATTGTATGCTATTCCCAGATCAAGCAAACGGTCTCTCCACACCACAAGGTGCGGTATGCGTATAGTTTCGCTCATCCCCCCCCCCCGGGTCAAGCCAAATTCACAAAATAATTTCCGCCCGCGAGTGAAATGGCGATAGGCGTCAGCCTACCGTGTTCACGGCCGCAGGTAGATGAGCGGGGGGGCGGATTCGGGACGGGGCGGGATTTCGGTCTCCCCGAAGAGGGTGCCGAGCGTGATCTGTTTTCTGAGGAGTTTGGTGACAGTACCGTCCCTCCGTATCAGCACGACACCCTTGTTGTCAAACGGCGTATTGTAGACCGTGCTGAACTTCACGCGCGTGGAAAAATCTTTTTTCGTGATGCCGTCCCTTAACGCGCGGTTCAGCGCGTCGGTGTCAATGTTGCGCGTGATGAACAGCGGAAGCCGGATGCTGTCGTCGTCGGTCACGTTCACCAGAACAGACCACATATTGTTCGATGCCGTCATCACAGCGCCTCCTAAGGGAGTGCGTACCCCTGCGCCAGAGAATTTCGAACAGTCAATCGTGTCCGTCGCCGCCAAGAGGTCGTTGAAATAGTCCGTGCTGGTGGTGTACGTTTTGTCCTGCCCCACGGGTGGGATTTCGGAGAGCGCAAAGTAAATGTCTTTCCCCCGTGCGCCCACTGCTGTCATATACGCCTGAAGACTAGAGCCGAAATCAAGATGTACGCCCGAACAAGAGAATAAAAAAAAGGCCCACACAATACAGGTGACGACGGAATGAATGCCGTTCCGCAGGGGCGAAACGTCAGGCTGGACGACGCGCGTCTTTGCGATGCAATCGTGCAGGCCCTGCCTCTGCTCGTCGAGGATGATGGAGAGGATGAGAAAAAAGAAATAATAAGCCATGACACAGAATCCGGCGCCAATAGACACAGACTCATGGAATACCGCTAGAAGGATATGCAGCGCAAGCGGAAGTTTTCCAATGGCGTAGCGTCCCGTTGCCCGCAAGAAAGAGATGCGCCCGCCGTTCGTGTCCACGACGCTCAGCCCGACGGCCCATTTCCCCGGCGTCGCCTGTAAGGGGGATGATTCCCAGCCCGCGGAATAAAGCCAGCAGAGGCACAGGCTTATGCCAAATGCCATTGCCCCCGCGTATTCCGCAATGCACACCAGCACGATGACGAGGAGAACGAAATCAATCACAAATGCCGCCAACCTGCGCCAGCCCCCGGCATAGGGCGCCCCTTGGGACGCCATTATGTTTTCTGCATCTAATCTGTTTTCCATAGCTAATTCCATGACGCGTTCATGACATGATCCGATAATAGCCGAATCCATCACCAAACGCAACCTCAAGATCATGTTCCGGTCCGTTTTCTTTTTTAACAGGATTACGAAGCCGAAAGGTCGCATCCCGACGGGATGCGGACATGGGGGGAATGGCATTTTTCTACCGAAAGACACATCCCTAACGGGATGCAAGACAAGGATGGGCAGAGTGGCGTATGTTGTCCCGTAGTCGAAGAAAGCCGGACTACAGGACTACGTGACTACAGGACTACGACAGCAATGCTGACAAAAACTTTAGAACTTTAGAACTCCCCGAACTTTAGAACTTCTTCACGCGGGACTACGACGGCAATGATGACAAAACTTTAGAACTTCCGAACTTTAGAACTTCTTTTTTCAAACGTCTTCATGTGTTTATCCTCTTTTCAATTCCCGGAACTTATGCTATCGTTTCATTTTCAATCTACAGGATGTTTGTGATGACACGCGAGTACGATTTTTCAGTTATCGAGAAGAAGTGGCAGGATTTTTGGGAACAGAACAAGACGTTCAAGGTGAACGATTTTGAGCCGGGCAAGCCGAAGTTCTATTGCCTAGATATGTTCCCGTACCCGAGCGGGTCGGGCCTGCACGTGGGGCACCCGGAGGGGTACACGGCAACGGATATCCTCTGCCGCTACAAGCGGATGCGCGGGTTCAATGTCCTGCACCCCATGGGGTGGGATGCGTTCGGGCTCCCGGCGGAGCAGTATGCGGTGGAGACGGGGACCCACCCGTCCATCACCACGGAAAAGAACGTGGACCGTTTCCGCGAGCAGATCAAGGCGCTGGGGTTCAGCTATGACTGGGACCGCGAGGTCAACACCACGGATGAGAAGTATTACCGCTGGACGCAGTGGATTTTCACGCAGCTCTACAAGAAGGGGCTGGCGTATGTCGCGGAGGTTCCGGTGAACTGGTGTCCCGCGCTGGGGACGGTGCTGGCGAATGAGGAGGTGATTGACGGGCGCAGTGAGCGCGGCAACCACCCCGTCGTCCGCAAGCCGATGCGGCAGTGGATGCTGAAAATCACGGAGTACGCCGAGCGTCTGCTCGCGGACCTCGACGGCCTCGACTGGTCCGAGGGCATCAAGGAGATGCAGCGCAACTGGATCGGGAAGTCGGAGGGCGCGGAAGTGGTGTTCGAGGTGGACAATTGTCGAGTGCAGTCGAATGCGGTCGAGTGCCATCGAGTGCCATCGAGCATTACTGTTTACACAACACGCCCGGACACGCTGTTCGGCGCGACGTACATGGTGCTGTCGCCGGAGCATCCGCTGGTGGACGCCATCACGACGGACGGGCAACGTGCCGCCGTCAAGCAGTATCAGGAGGAGGCCTCGCGCAAGTCGGACATGGACCGCACGGAGCTGGCGACCGAGAAGACGGGCGTGTTCACGGGCGCGTATGCCGTCAACCCCGTGACGGGCGGGAAACTCCCGATCTGGATCGCGGACTATGTGCTGATCAGTTACGGCACGGGCGCGATCATGGCGGTCCCGGCGCATGACACGCGCGATTTCGAGTTTGCGCAGAAGTTCAATATCCCGGTCGTCTGCATCATCGAGCCGGATGCAGATGCGGCGGCGGCGGCGGGCGTGTGCGTCGCGGACGTGCTGGCGGGTAGGGCCTGCTGGACGGGCGACGGCAAAATGATCAATTCCGAAAATACGGCTGTCCTCGACTGCCTTCGATTGCCAACGACTGCCATCGAAAACAAACCCCTCGACATCAACGGCCTTGCCGTCGAGGACTCCAAGCGCGTCACCATCGAGTGGCTCGCGGCGCGGGGCCTCGGCAAGGCGGCGGTCAAGTACAAGTTGCGCGACTGGCTCTTCAGCCGTCACCGGTATTGGGGCGAGCCGTTCCCCGTCGTGCATCTGGAGGACGGCACGATGCGGCTGGTTGACGACAATGACCTGCCTGTGTTACTTCCGCAGATGGAGGACTTCAAGCCGACAGGCACAGGCGAGCCGCCGTTGGCGAAGGCGGCGGATTGGCTGGCGTACACTGACCCGGTGACGGGGCAGCGGGGGATGCGCGAGACGAACACCATGCCGCAGTGGGCAGGGTCGTGCTGGTATTACCTGCGTTTCATTGACCCGCACAACGAGCATCAGGCGATTGACCCGGCGAAGGAGAAATACTGGATGCCCGTGGACCTCTATGTCGGCGGCGCGGAGCACGCGGTACTGCATCTGTTGTACGCGCGGTTCTGGCACAAGGTACTGTTCGACCTCGGGTACGTCTCGACCAAGGAGCCGTTCCAGAAGCTGGTCAACCAGGGGATGATTTTGGGGCTGTCGTACAAGGACGGGCGCGGCGCGTTGGTGCCGT
>WRML01000224.1 GCA_009777165.1 Kiritimatiellota bacterium | reverse complement strand
GGCTCACGATGAACGGGACCGCCAGACACGCGAGCGGCCAGTAGCCCATCCGTATGCTGGCATTGTCATACGCCAGGTACGCCCACACGAACAGCCCGACGAAGTAACCCAGCCCCACGCTCACCGAGCGCGTCGCGTACAGCGTCGGCAGGAGCATCAGCGTCCACGCCAGCGCGAACGCCTCCTCGTCGCCCGAGATCTGGTACGTCTGCGCGATCAGCGCGAGGCCCGTCCCGGTGGCGAGCCCCCAGAAGATGCCCAGCGGCTCGAGGAAGCCCTGCGAACGCCAGCCCTTGAACAGCCCGAGCAGGTACGCGCCCACGCACAGCATGAGCGGCAGTAGCGCGATGACCGCCCGCATCCCCCGTGAGAGCACGTCCCAGTTTGACGCGAGCAACGCGATCACGCCCAGCCCGATGAGCAACGCCCCGAGCGAGCACAAAAGAATCTGCCGCCACGAGACCGACGGTATGCCGGAGTCGTACCGCTGACGGATGCGCTCGCGCGTCCCGGCGTCAATCAGCCCGTCGCGCTGCCAGTGTTCCATTTCCTGTAAGAGCCATCTCTGATGATTCATTGTGTTCTCCTGATGATGAATCGTCCCGAAATAATCAGGACACGTCACACAGCGTTTCACAGAGAAGGCACAGCGGGACACAGAATCTGTTTTGATTCTCTGTGCATCTCCGCCCTCGCCACATTCGTGCCGACGACCGCGCCCAAAAACACGATTGCGGAGATTGCCCATACCGTCCAGCGCGTGAACGCCAGGCGGCCCTTCTTCGTGTTTGCCACTGCTGTCATATCCTATTCCTTTGTTTCAGTGCGAACCTGTCGTTCCCTTTGAAAAACAGAGCCCATCACAATAAACGAAACGTGGACGGGACGCAAGCGGCAAAAACAAATTTCCCGTTTTTTTGTGCACCAAGAACATTATGAAACATCTCTGTTCAACTTTGTTGTCTTTCGGGGTTCTCTGTGAAATCAAAAAAGCAACTAAAAAAATTGGAATCAGTATGGTTGACAACCCTCCTTAAAAAGTATATTCTGATTTTTATACTTCAATTGGATTGTAGTGAAAGAAGGTACGTTTATGAAAAAAGAGGTTCTGTGCAGCGTGTTGATGGGCTTGCTCTGTGGGTTCGCGTCTGGGGGGATGCGGGTCAATGAGGTGTGCGCGGATAACGGGGAGTCGCTCCTGACGGCTGCCGGGAGGGCGGAGGATTGGGTCGAGTTGTACAATGACTCGGGCACCGCAGTTGACCTGACAGGATGGTACCTGACGGATAATCTCAACAACCTGACCAAATGGCAGTTCCCCGCAGGGACGCCGCTTATCCCGGCGTATGGCTACCTCATCGTGTTCGCGTCGGGGGAGGATCAGCCCATCATCAGCGGTGAGCTTCACGCGAGCTGGAGCTTGTCGAAGGACGGCGAGTCCGTCGCGCTCGTGCAGCCGGACGGGGTGACGGTCGAGAGCGGTTTCGATTTCGAGCGGCAACTGAAGGACATCACCGTCGGCTATCAGCACAAGGACATCACGCTGCTTCCGGAGAACGCGCCCGTGAAATACACCGTCCCCAATGCGTCCGGCACCGCGCCGACGAATTCGGGGACGAGCGGCCTGGGCTTCGTGGAGACGCAGGGCAGCTTCAACGTCACGTTCTACAAGATGAATTCGTCCATGGGGAACGTGGACAATGCGATCGCGTGGACAAAGGACCCCTCGCGCTGGCAGGGGGCCCCCGTGGCGACGACGGCCGACACCATCAATTACCACCTCTCGGGGGGGGGTAAGATTTTCCCGTCCGTGGGTTTCCCCACGGGGGGGCTGGGCAACGAGAATTTCGCGCTGGTCGCCGAGGGGGGGGTCTATATCCCCTCGCCGGGGATGTGGACGTTCGGGGTCGCGAGCGATGACGGTTTCCGCCTGACAATCACGGGGCAGGGGCAGACGTTCACGAGCGAGTATTACAGCACACGCGGCATGGGCGCGACGCTCGGGCAGTTCAATTTCGCGGCGGCGGGGGTCTATGAGGTGAACCTGACAATGTTCCAGGACGGCGGGGGGGCCGCGTTGGAGTTCGGGGTTGCAC
The DNA here is from genome assembly GCA_009777165.1 of Kiritimatiellota bacterium. Lineage (GTDB taxonomy): Bacteria > Verrucomicrobiota > Kiritimatiellia > RFP12 > UBA1067 > WRJS01. The sequence continues at coordinate 2,563 of WRML01000224.1, read as the reverse complement.
AGGGGGCCCAAAGCACTTGGAACGCATCCATCTTCGCGCTGGTGGGGGCCCCCGCATCCCCAATCCAGTTGGCGGGCGCTTTCGGCGCACAGATCGGCACGGATGTCGGCGCCGAGATGAAGGGGGTCAATTCGCGCCTCGACGCGCAATACACGTTCACGCTCGAGGACGCCCCCCTCTCCGACACCTACACGCTGCTCGTGCGGTTCAGCGACGGGTTCAGCGCGTCGCTCAACGGCACCCCCGTCGCATCCACCAACATGCCCCCCTCCCTCGTGTGGAACAGCGCGGCGACAGGCTCGCTCACGCCGGAAAAAATCCTCGGGTGGGCAGCGTTCAACATCCCCTCGTCCGCACTGCAGGTGGGGGTCAACACGCTGGACATCATCGCACTGAACAACACCGCCGCCGACGGCGATTTCTTCATCCAGCCCAAGATCATCCAGGCGACCGCCGGCCTGCATCTGATGTATTTCAAGGACCCGACCCCCGGGGCGGCGAACGCGAAGGGCTACAACCCCCCCACCCCACAGGTCTTCGCCAGCGAGCCGCGCGGCTACAAGCAACAGGCGTTCAGCGTGTCCCTCTCGTGCGAGGACCCGGGGACCCCCATCTACTACACCACGGACGGCAGTACCCCCACCACGTCAAGCACGCTCTACACAGCCCCCTTTACGGTCTCCGCCACGACGGTACTCCGCGCGGCCGCCCACGACCCCGAGGCCGTCTGGCAGAACGTTGACACGGTGACGTACCTGTTCATCCCGGACATCCTCATGCAAAGCAAGACCCCCCCCCCCGGCTGGCCCGCGAACGGGTCGGTGAACAACCACCGCATGATCTACGGCATGGACCAGAACATCTCTCTCAACCCCACCTGGACCCCCTCCATCTACGCGGGCCTCACCAACGAGATCCCGACGCTCTCGATCGCGACGGACCTCCCGAACCTCTTCAACCCGCAGACCGGCATCTACGTCAACTCTGGCAACCACGGCATCGGCTGGGAGCGCCCCATGTCGCTCGAGCTGATTGACCCCGTGCGCGGCAGCGTGAAGGAGTTCCAGATTGACGCGGGGATGCGCATCCGAGGCGGCTACAGCCGCAGGTCCGACAACCCGAAATATTCGTTCCGCTTCTTCTTCCGCTCCGGGTACGGCACGAGCAAGCTCAACTTCCCGCTCTTCGACAATGAGGGCGCGGACCTCTTCGACAAGGTGGACCTGCGCTGCTCGCAGAACCACTCGTGGGTCGAGAACTCCGACGATGACTGTTTCGTCAACGACGTGACCACGCGCGACATCATGCGCGACCTCGGCGCCCCCTATACCCGCTCCCGCTTCTACCACCTCTACATCAACGGCCAATATTGGGGCCTCTACCAGACGCAGGAACGCGCGGAGAGCGAATTCGCCGCCACCTACCTCGGCGACCCCGACAAGTCCCACTACGACACCATCCGCACCTCCGGCGGCCTCTCGGCCACGGACGGCAACATGCTCGCGTGGCAGGAACTGTGCAGCCGCGCCACGGGCTACCCGCTGTCCGCCACCGCCAACTACTACCGCCTGCTCGGGCTGAACCCCGACGGCTCGCGCAACCCCGCCTACCCCGTCCTGCTGGACGTGACCAACGTCATCTACCGCTTCTTCACCACGCAGCTCGTGCGCGACGGCGACTCGCCCATCAGCGGCGGCAACGGCCAGAACAACCAAGCCGCGCTCTTCAACCGCGTCAACACCGATGGCTTCAAGTTCTTCCCCCACGATGCCGAATGGACGTTCGGCTGTGGCGGACTCGGCGGCGGCGTCAGCGACGACATCACCCTCTGGGGCAACGGCTGGACAAGCTCCGGCAGCTTCAATCCCTCCACGCTCCACCTCGCGCTGTCCGCCAACGCCGAGTACCGCGCCATCTTCTCCGCGCTCGTGCAGAAGCACTTCTTCAACGACGGCGCGCTCACGCCCGAGAACAACGTCCTGCGCTTCCAGAAACGCATGGCCGAAATCCACAACTCCGTCTGCGTCGAGTCCGCACGTTGGGGACGCAGCCAGAACGACAACGGCTCCAGCCGCACCCGCGACAACTGGCTCAACCGCTGCGGCATCATCACCAACAACTTCATCCTGCCACGCAACAATTACGTGATCGCCCAGTTCAGGAACCGCGGCTGGTTTGCGCTCGTGGACGCGCCCGAGAAACGCCAGCCCGGGCAACTGCATCCGTGGGGCAAGAAGATTGACATTGCCGCCACGAACACCTTCTACTACACGCTCAACGGCTCCGACCCCCTCCTGCCCGACGGCTCAATCAGCGTCGCCGCAAAAGGCGTGTTGACCACGGGCACGGGCCAGCAGTCGCAGACGTTCGTCAACCGTGGTGCGACGTGGAAGTTTTACGATGCGGGTTACAGTGAGCCATCCCCGAACAACGGCGCCACATGGAAAGACCCGGCGTTCAACGACACCGCATGGACGAGCGGGCCTGGCATCCTCGGTTACCCGGGGGGGACCCCAGTCAACGTCGTCGCGACGACGACGAAGAAATACGAGAACGGCGTCAG
>WRML01000223.1 GCA_009777165.1 Kiritimatiellota bacterium | reverse complement strand
CAGCCGCGCCGCCGCCCCCCAGCGCGCGGGGGGGGGGGGGGAGGGGGGGGGAGGGGTTAAGGGGTTAAGGGGTTCAGGGGTTAAGGGATGCGCTTCGGAATCGGCCCCCCCCCCCTTGACCCCTTGACCCCTTAACCCCTTAACCCCTCCATCCGTGACATCCGCGCTCGCGCGGATGTCACGGATGACGGCTTTGACTTTCGAGGGCGTGACGTTGGCGTAGATGGTCTGGCCGGACTGCACGGCGACGGCGAGCATGCAACAGCCGAGACAGGCGACTTTCTCGACGGTGAACTCGCGGGCGGAGTCGGTGTCGTCGCCGGGCGCGATGCCAAGCTCACGCTGGAACGCCTCGTAGGTCAGCTCCGCGCCCTTGACGTGACAGGCGGTGCCGACGCAAACCTTGACGGTGTGCCGTCCGGCGGGGCGGAGGCGGAACTGGCCGTAGAACGTCGCCACGCCCGTGATGTCGGCCTCCGGGATGCCCGTCCGTTGCGACAGGTACACCAGCGCCTCGGGGGGGAGGTAACGGTACTCCGCCTGAATCGCCTGAAGCAGGGCGATAAGCTCGGAACGCTGAGTCCCGAGACGGGCGATGGCGGAATCAACGGCTTCCATGATATGGAAGAATTAGGAATTAGAAATTAGGAATTAGGAATCCAAAGGAAAGAATTAGGAATTAGAAATTAAAAATTAGGAATCAAAACTGCGCTTCCGATTCCTAATTCCTAATTTCTAATTCCTAATTGATTAGTCCGCTTGTTCCTCCGCCTGCGGGTAGGGCAGGACGGCGGACTGGGCTTTCGAGAGGAGCGCATAGACGACCGCGCCGACGATGAACGCGGCGACGGGGGCCGCGGGGATCGCGAAGCCATTGCAGTACGCCGCGAAGTTCGGCTGGATGCCGACGATGAAGCCGAGCGCCCATGCGACCCATCCGGCAGGGTTGACGCCCGCGCGCGGTCCACTCCAGCGTCCCTTGCACAGGATGTACTCCATCGTGATCGCGCCGCAGATGGGCCCGAACGATGCGCCGATGAATTGGAATACAGGGCCGCACTTTCCGGCGATGCCCGTGATGGCCAGCCCGACGGCGACCGCGCACCCGATGCCGCAGGACAACCACGGGTTGACTTTTGGGAATGAGTTCCGGATGGAGTTGGCGGCGATGAGCGAGCAGAAGCATGCGCTCGGGAACGCCGTCACCGCCAATGCGAACTTAAGCCAGTTTGCCGCCGATTCGCTACCGAAAATACGCACCATCAATTCCATGGGGTTCAGGATGACCAGACCTTCTTTGAGCAACGCCTGACCTTCGGGCGACCCGTAGAAGCCGGCGACAATCAGGATGGATGCGCCGATGGTAAGGAAGATGGCCCCGGCCACGCCGACCAGACCGCCCATCGCGACGTCTTTCTTGTCGCGCGAGTTTGTGCCGAAGTCAACGCCCGCCGCGCCGGCCGTCGCGAAGAAACCGACGATGTAGGTCAGCGCGAACGCGAACACCCCGAAAGAACCCATCGCGGCTGCGCCGCCATCCACGACGTGCGCCGCAGAGAACGCCGCCGCGTCGAAACTGCCGAGGCCGCCGATGGTCTTTGCGACAAGGACAATCAGGATTCCCAGCGGAATCAGCGGCAGGTACGTCGAGAAGATCGCGACGTACTTGATGCCCTTGAGCGCGGTGACGACCGCGGCAATACCCCAAATCACCATCAGCGCATAAAGCCCTGCACTGCCTTGAAACGCCCCTGTTGCGCTATCAATCCCGCCTTCAAACCCAATCATCCCGTTGAGCGCATTTGCGGAAAAGAATGTGTTGACCGCAAGCCAGCCGAACTGCAGAAGCCCCATCAGGAGACCGGGGAGCAGGAAACCGCCCACCGCGCCGAACGTCGAGGTGCCGACGATGTACAGCGGCAGACCCGTGCGCCGCCCGAACAGAGCCGGCGCGTAGTAGAAACCGACGTGGCAGAGCAACGCCGCGACAAGCACACTGCCGAGCGCGACCCCCACCCCGGCGGAGAGGATACCGCCTGGCGTGTTCGCTATCCCCTTATCAAAGAGCGAGCCTGACCAGAACACAAACCAGAGGAAGATACCCGCATACGTCGGCGCCGTGTTCTTGTACCACGGGGCGCGGTTGGAAGTCGGGTTGGGCTTGGCAGATGCCAGATACGACGGAACAGCGGCGTTTTGCTGCATAACAGTGTCTCTCCTTAATTGAGTTTTAAAAACTGGATACAATATAACAGATTTGCGGACAGGTTTCAACTTGACTTTTCAAAAATTTATTTTTATTATTCTCACACAAAGGCACAAAGGTCACAAAGGCAATGATATGGTTTTTGACAGGATTACAGGATTCGACAGGATTCACAGGATGGTTATGAGGATTTTACCCACTAATTTACACGAATTAACACGAATGATGGTTGATGTTTTTTTTGATTCGTGGAAATTCGTGAGGATTCGTGGGCAAAATTTTTGACAGGATTTTTTGATAAAAACCTTTGTGGCCTTTGTGCCTTTGTGTGAGAATAAAAAAAATGGAAGCTGCCAAACAGAATGAAAGTCGCCGCGTGCTGGCCGTTGACATCGGCGGGAGCAAGGTGCTGTGCGGTGTCGTTGACGGGACAGGGCAGGTGTTGTGTTCGCAGGGGGAACCGCTGGACAAAGACACGGGACTGGATGGGTTGATGAGTGCCGTCCGGCGGTGCGGGGAGAGGGTGCTGCAACAGTGCAATCCTGTCAAAAAAACACAGGTCGGCATTGACGCGGTCGGGGCGACGGTCCCGGGGCTGGCGGATGCGAAACGGGGGCTGTGGGTCTATGCGCCGTTCTCGGGGTTGTCCGACATCCCCATCGCGCGGATGCTGTCGGAGATGTTCGGTGCGCCGGCCGCGATCGAAAATGACGTGAACGCGTGTGCGCTGGCGGAGATGCGTTTCGGGGCGTGCCGAGAGGTGCGCGATTTTTTATGGGTCACGGTATCGAACGGCGTGGGGGGGGCGGTGGTGTTGGACGGGCGGCTCTACACGGGGGCGCACGGCAACGCGGGGGAGGTGGGGCACCTGTGTGTGGAGGAGGATCCCGCGAAGGCGTTGCGGTGCGGGTGCGGCCGCGACGGGTGTCTGGAGGCGATGGCGTCGGGGACGGGTCTGGCGCGGCGTTACGCGGAGCCGGGCGTGAGCGCGAAGGACATCGGGGCGCGGGCGCGGGCGGGTGAGCCGAAGGCGCGTGAGGCGATGGCGCGGACGGGGGAGTACCTGGGCCGCGCGATTGCGGATTGCGTGAACATCCTCAACCCGTCGGCGGTGATCCTCGGGGGGGGGGTGTCGCAGGATTTCGATTTGTTTTCGGACGCGCTGGTGCGGGTGTACCGTGCGCGTGTGTTTGCGCGGGCGAACCCGGACGTGCGTATCCGGCAGACGGCGCTGGGGTACAATGCCGCGCTGCTCGGCGCGGCGGCGTTGGGATTGGATGTGATGTCGAGTCGAATCGAGCCGAATCGAGCCGAATCGATTAAAAGCAGAGGAGAATAAAGTGATGTCGGACAAGACAGTGATCAGTGAGTACACGAAGGCACTGGCGGAAAGGGCGCAGGCGGTGGAGGCCAGGGCGGTGGAGCGGGCGTTGGAGGTGCTGCGTGACGTGTGCGCGCGGCGGGGGCGTATCTTCGTGATGGGCAACGGGGGGAGTGCGGCGATCGCGGACCACCTCGCGGCGGATTTCGAGAAGAACGCGTTTCCAGACGGCCCGCGCCCGCGCATCCTGTCGCTGTCGTCACAGGCGGCGAAGATTCTGGCGTACGGCAACGACATCGCGTTCGAGGGCGTGTTCGCCGAGCAGCTCAAAGGGCAGGGCGACAAGGGCGACGTGGCGGTGATGGTCTCGTCGAGCGGCAACTCGCCGAACATCGTCAGGGCGGTGGAGATGGCGAAGGGCCTGGGCATGACGGTCATCGGGCTGTCGGGGTTCTCGGGCGGCAAGCTGAAGGAGATGAGCGATGTCTCGATTCATTTCGAGTGCCCGATGTACGAGATGACCGAGGACCTGCACAGCATGGTGTGCCATCTGTTTGTGGTGGGGATAAGAGAAGGAAGTTTTTAGTTTTTAGTTTATCGTTTTTAGTTGTTGGAATGGACAGCTTAACCACAGATAAAATTTCACAGAGTTGTATGGAGAACCACGTGTCCGGATGATTTCGGGATGATGAACAAAAGAAACGTGATGGCTGTGTTCAAAAAAATCTTTGCGGGAAACTCTCCGGCGGTCGCGGTGTTCTGCGGGTCGTTCCTGCTGTTCCTGATTCAGCCGCTGGTGGGGCGGACGCTGCTGCCGGTGTTCGGGGGGAGTGCGTCGGTGTGGATGATCTGCCTGGCGTGTTACCAGACGCTGCTGCTGGCGGGGTATTTCTATGCGCACCGTTTCAGGGGGTCGCCGCGTCTGCACGTCGCGCTGCTGTGGGTGGCGGTGGCGTGGACGGGGGGGCTGGTGTTCGCGCGCCCGTTTATCCGCGAGTGGTTCGGCGACGGGAGGATGCCGACGCTGGAGGTGCTGTCCTGTGTACTGCTGGTGGCGGGGTTGCCGTATGTGCTGCTGGCGGCGGGCTCGACGCTGGTGCAGGCGTGGGTGGCGGGGGGAGGGGTTCAGGGGTTAAGGGGTTC
>WRML01000222.1 GCA_009777165.1 Kiritimatiellota bacterium | reverse complement strand
CCGACCATCTCAGGATTTTGAGCGCCTCTCTTGGAGGGACACTTTCCGAAAAATGGTCTCCCTGACGTGTCATCCAACTGTTCCAAACATAGGTTATTGAAGTGGTCCGAAGAAGCAAAGCGAAAAGACGAGAACTGTCAGTCCACGCCTTTCAGCGATGCGAGCCGCCGCACGCCAGAGGTTGCGCCATGAACAAACCCCCGCTGCCGGATACGGCCGCACCCCCTTTCAAAAGGGGGCTGGGGGAGGAGGGTGCAGTCCTCGTCATTTTCCGAAATACGCGTTCTTTGGCGAAACCTCTTTGGCGAAACAAAAAAAAATGGATTGACAGGACCGGGCGCCTTTTAATAAAATGGCTCGCGTTCAGACAGGTAGCTCTTCCGTAGGTGCGGGGGAGCACGCCAGGTGATGGCGAACGGAAGTCCGTGAGAATCGGACGCGGTCGCGCCGCTGTAACCGGATACGATTTTCCAACTGCCACCCGACAGGGGAAGGCGGAGAAGAGGTTTAAGCCGGAAGCCAGAAGACGAGCCTTCACTTGCATGGACGCCCGCAAGGGTGTCTGCCTCTCTCGCGTAGGGGGGGAAGCGTAAGGATCCTCTTGATTGGAGCCCTCACTTCCTCTTAGAAGAATCAATGGGGCTCTTCCCGTTTTCCGGGGGGACCCCGGAGGATGAGATGATGAGCATCAGGATACGGATGGGCATCGCGGCGGCAATCGCGGCGGCGGGGACGACTGCAAATGCAGCGGGGGGATGGGAACAGTTCCACGGGACACACGGTAACAACGGCTGTGTGGAAAAGGGACCGGACTTGCGGATTTACGGCACGCCGCGGATCCAGTCGGAGGTTCCCGGCGTGAATGACTTCTGGGGCTATAACCCGAGCGCCTCGGGCCCGGTGGTGATGGACGGCAGAATCTTCTGCTACGGCAACAGCGGGGCTGTGTCGGCATACGACGAATCGTCGGGGCAGAAACTCTGGACGAACGCGGGGCTCGCGGACGGCAGCAAAAACGACTCGTGGTCGTCACCCTCGGCGAGTAACGGTAGGGTGTACATCGGCAGCGGCGGCGTCCTCTATTGCCTTGACGCGGAAAACGGCCAGGCGGTATGGACGTATGCGTTGGATCTTGCAGAAGTGGTGAATGCCTCGGTGACCGTTGTGGAGGACCTGGGGCTGTGCTTCCTGCACACAGCGGGATGGCTGGCGGACGGCATGACGCGCCTCCATGCGGTCAACATCGCGGACGGCACTCCGGCGTGGACGCTGGATCTCACAGGGGATGGGCAGGGACATGTGGCGTACAACCCGGGGCGGAAGGTCGTGTACACGACGGTGACCGTGTCGTCGAGCCTCAGCGCGATTGTGGCCATTGACGCGGTGGGCGGCACGAACGTGTGGACGAGCGCGGGAAACCTCGCTTCGACATGCTATGGCGCCCCCGCGTTTGACGCGGGTCTGAACTGGGTCGTGGCGCTCAGCGACACCGGCGGGGGGGGGACATCCGGCACGCTGCTGGTCTGCGACGCGACGGACGGCTCGACGATTTCACGTACTGACGGCCTGCCCAGCGGCAACTGCACGCCCGCCATCGGCCAGGACGGCGCCATCTACCTCGTCGGTGGGGAATGGGATTTCGGCAGCCTCGAGGGGACATTCGTGTATGCGGTGGACGGGTTCACGGGCGCGGAGATCTGCCGCTCGCCAGTGGATGAGGATTCCGAACTGGGGTACTGGGGGAATTCGAGTGTGTCTGCCGTCTATGCGCAGGACATCGGCGACGGCACGGACGTTTTCTATTGCACACTCAACGGCCTCCTGTGGAATTTTGCGGCTGATAGGGACGAGGCATACGCGATGTTTTCCGCAACGGACGGCAGCGTGCTGGGCTTGGTGGACATGAGTGGCGGCAACGCCGCGCTCGCGAACGGCAACCTCTATTTCATCAACTGGGATTCGGAACTTGTGGCGTTCGGGCCCCCCGTGCATATCGTCGAGGTGGCGTACAACGGCGCGTTCGGCAAGGTCTCTCCCGCCCGGCGCCAAGGCGTGGCGGACGGCGAGAACATCACGTTCACGTTCGACGGTACCGTGACGGACGTGCTGACCAACGGCGTGTCCGTCGGCGTATGCTCCTCATTCACCTTCGTGAACGTGACGGCGAACTGCACGCTCAGCGTGGTGTTCGCCGACCCTGCCACGTTCAGCTACCTCGACTGGCTCAGCCACTACGGGGTTGCGGACACGCCGGAGCACAGGAACCGCTGGACCGCAGGGCTCACGCCGGACGGCGATGACCAGTTCCTCGCCCATATTGAATTGGATAAGGCGGACGGTCTGCCGAACATCTGGTGGACACCTGACCTTACCCCGTTGCGTCAATATACGCCGCAGGGAAAGGTCAATCTCACGGATTCAAGCTGGGAACCTGCCGACCGCACTCGGCACTTCTTCTTCCGCATCCGCGTGGAGGAGCTCCAACCTTAACACAAACCGTGTCTGCGGCGGAGGGGTCGCCTCCGCCGCAGGCCTTGCCAACCGCATTCGATTGCATCCTGCGACAACCAAAGGAAACCATCATGAGAACCCGATTAAACGTTTTCCACGCCCCGTTAAGGTGTGCTGCCGTGTTCCTCGCCACGGCGTTCGCCGCACATGCCGTGCCGCCATTTTCCCTCGATTCCATCGAGCGCTGGACAGGCTCCGGCCCCAACCGCGCCGCGCTCATCGTGGACTGGCACGACGGCACCCGCCCCCACGCCCTCGCATGGGGCTTCCGCTTCGAGACGGGGGCCACGGGCCTCGATATGCTCAATGCCGTCACCGCCGCCGACCCCGGTCTCGCTGTCACGTTCGCAGGGTCCCTCCCCGACACCATCGCCTACACGCGCCCCTCGCGTCCTGGCGACATCCTCCCCCAGACGGGGGGCCACCCCGGCCTCGCGCGGTGGACCGCCTACACCTTCGACCACGACGACCCCGGCGGCGGGACATGGAACTACTGGACGTGCGACAATGCGCCCGCCTATGCCGCCGCCAACATGACCCCTTGCGCCCTTGCGCCCGACCAGCGCCCCCTCTCCGACGGCGCGTGGGACGCGTGGAGCTTCGGCGACACCCCCCCTGCGAACTACCCCGCCGCCGCGCTCCACTACCCCTTCGCCACTGAAGTCATCAGCTATGTCCAGGGCGGCACCGTCGCTCTCGATTGGCTCGCCTTCCCCAACCTCTTCAACAACCCCCAAACCGCGCTCGGCCGTCCGACCGTTGACACCACGGGCGACAACAACACGTCCGCCACCCCCGCGAGCTCCACCGTCCCCGTCACCCCCGCCTATCCTGCGTTCCGCGCCTTCGAAATGGTCTCCATTGGCATCAACGGCACGGGCGAGCTGATCCTCGCCTTTGACCACCGCGTTTACGCCAACCCCGCCAACCCCTACGATGCCGCGTTCATCGTGTTCGGCAATTCCTTCCAGAACATCAGCTCCGACAGCTACTGGGACAACGGCGACCCCGCCCTCACCACCGCCAGCGGTATCTGTGAGACGGAGGGCGGCGACGTTTGGGTCAGCCAGTTCCCGAGCGGCCCCTGGTACCCCGCCTCCTCCCTCATCGAGGTGGTTGATTTGTGGGGAGACACCAGCATGGTTTACCGCCATACCGCCGACGACTTCGCCCCCACCCTCGGCCGCGTCTATGACACCAATAACCCCACCGCCACCATGACGCGGTTCGACAGCACGTCCGCCCCCCTGCAGGACGTTGACGTCAGCGACTGGAACGCCTGGTGGGGGGGGGCGACCGACCCCACCATCCCCGTTGACCCTGACCTCACCCCCCTCCATCTCCAAGGCTTGACCATCGCCCAGATCGCCGAACGCTATCGCGGTTCTGCGGGGGGCACGCCGTTCTCCATCGGGCAGATCGCGGAGCTGGCACCCGACCCCGACAACGGCATGAAGTGGATCCAGTACGTCCGCGTCACCGTCAGTGAATCCATCGCGCCCGAGGTGGACGCCATTGCCGACGTCTCCCCGGCCATGCCCATGGACCTTTGGCGCAACGGTAACTTCGGCTGGACCGAAGACCCTGCCCTGGAGGCCGACGAGGCAGACCCGGATGGCGACACGGTCGCCAACTTCGTGGAATACGCCCTGGGCCGGGATCCCCGCGTTCCCGATGACCCCACCCCCCTCTTCGACATGAAGCAGTACCGCGCCTCCGACAACGTGGACGTGCTGGGTTTCACCTTCACCGTCAACCCCGGCGCCCACGACGTCCCCGCCCACATCATCCGCTCCGACGACCTCCTCGCCCCGTTCTGGTCCACCGCCAACACCCGTCACGTCTCCGACACCCCCCTCACCGCAACCCAGTCCCTTCGCCTCATCGAGGCCCCCCTCAACAAGCCGCAAGGCTTCATGCGCCTTCGTATTCAACATGACGACTAAACTGAAAAACCACGCATCGCACCCTGGCGGCTTCACCCTGTTCGAGCTCCTGATCTCCGTCGCCATCGTCGGGGTGGTCGCCGCCGCCCTCATCCCGGCCATCTCCCTTACGTTCGAACGGGCGCGTTGTGCCATCTGCAAAAACAACCTCCGGCAAATGATGATCGCCGCGCACGCCTACGCCGCCGAACACAACGGGGCGTTCCCCCCCGCCT
>WRML01000221.1 GCA_009777165.1 Kiritimatiellota bacterium | reverse complement strand
GGGAGGGTGGGGTGGGGGTGGGGGCCCCCGGGCCCGTGCGGGGGCCGGGGGGGGGGGGGGGGGGGGGGGGGGGGGGGTTATTTGGGGGGGGGGGGGGGGGGGGGGTGAGGGGGGGGGGGGAGGTGAACGTCCGCGTGATCTGGACCGGAGGACGGAACGGGCGGAGGGGGGTGTCGTCGCCGATGCTCGCGCCGACGATCATCCACGTGGCCTCCTTCGCCTCGAAGCGCACGCGCTTCACGGGGGCCCCGGAGAGCGCGAACTTTGAGGTGAAGAGCGAGACCTGCGTGTTGCCGTTGTAGACGGTCCATGCGCGCGCGGCATTGGCGTACCCCGTCGGCTTCTGCCAGTCCGCGACATCCCGCCCGAAACGCACGCGGAACTCGGTGGGCTTGCCCGTCGCGTACTCGACCGTCAGTACCCCGGCCACGCCATTCACGGCCGGGGGGAACGCGGCGGCGTGAAGCAGGTAGAGGTTCGTGCAGGAGCCCTTCGCCTCCGCCACGTCCAGCGTCGCGGTCTTGGGCAGGTACGAGCGCGTGGGCCCCCCCAGGACGATGCACGACTTGCCGCCCTTCTCCTGTATCGAGAACGGCACCCCTGCTGCGAGCAGGTCCCCCATCGGTATATCCCGCAGGTCATTCCCGCCCAGGTCAATCCAGCCGCCCTTCTTGTCATCGGCGTTCTCATCCGCAAAGTTTGTGTTCGCGGCGGAGGCTAATGGTAACGGGCGGATGTCCGCGAACGATAACGCCGGGACAAGCAACAAGATTTTCAGTACTGTTTTCATGCGCATAGTTTACACCTGATTGCGTGAGAGGGTCAAGGGTTGAGGTTAGGAAAACGAAGAAATTTTAGGGGGGGGGCGCAAGAGATGACAAACCCCCGGCAGGAATACCTGCCACCCCCTTTCAAAAGGGGGCTGACAAACCCCCGCCTCCGGATACGGAAGCACCCCCTTTCAAAAGGGGGCTGTGAACAAACCCCCGCCTCCGGATACGGAGGCACCCCCTTTCAAAAGGGGGCTGTACAAACCCCCGCCTCCGGATACGGAGGCACCCCCTTTCAAAAGGGGGCGTCCCTTAGGCCTCCTCCTTAGGGCCGCTACTCCTTCACAATCTCGTAAAGCAGCGTGGCGGTCTTCGGCACGGCATCCACGGCGGCGGTGAACACGAGGCGGCCGCGCACGATGCGGGCGGAGACGGGGGCCTCGCGCTTGCCGGAGGAGGCGAGCGCGTACACCTTGTACGCCCCGGGCGCGTCGAGCGCAAGCCGTATCTCGGCCTTGCCGTTGCGCACGAGGTGCGGCAGGCCCCCCCAGTTCAGGAGGGTCTTGCGCGAGCGCTGGGCGTACTCGATGTTGCTGTTCTGGATGTCCGTCAGGTGCGTGAGCAGGAGGCGCGAGGACTGGCGGATCGGGGCGTTGTCGAGTGCGCTGACCCAGACGGTCGCGGCGGTGCCCTCCACGTCGCAGATGAGCGCGTCGGCCTCGATCGCGCCGCTCTCGGTGAAGCCGCCGCAGGTCTTGGGCGTGATGACCGTGAAGGTGCCGGCCTCGCGGTCGAGCTTCAGCGCACCCCCCCCCAGCACGGTCGCGGGCTTGGCTTGCGCGAGCATGGCCTCGGCCGCCTCCGACGAGATGTTGAACGCCTCGGGGAACTTCGGGCTCCACGTCGCGCCGGGCGCGGTGTCGGCAACGACCGTGCCGAGCTGCGCGTACCACGCGAACCACGCCCACGGGAGGCGGAGGCTGGGCATGGCGTCGCGCATGGCGGTGACGTCGGCTTTCGGCAGCACGATGGCACAGGCGGGTTTGAGCGGGGGGATGTCGCCGCGCAGGAAGAGGCAGATGGAGGCGCGTTCGGCCGCGAGGGAAAGCGGGTCGCCGATCATGTCGAAGTAGTTCATGGCGGGGGCGTGGGAGCCGGTCAGCCCGCGGATGTCGTGGCTGTAGGCGAAGCGCCAGATGCCGTCCCAGTCCTGCAACGCGCCGAGCGTGCCGGTCACGATGCCGCCGATGCCTCGGAACTGCCCGGGCGCGGAGAAGTTGTATTCCGTGACGGTGAAGGGCTTGTTCAGGAGGCGCGTGAAGACGATGCCCTGGGCCCCCATGTCGCGGGTGCGGATGGGGTTGGCGTTGTCGCACGCGCTGGGCAGGCGCCACGACTGCTCCAGGAAGCGCGGGTGGTCCACATAGAAGTGGTCGTCCACGAAATCATAGGCCTGCTCGCGCGAGACCTGGTCCACCGCAAAATTTGTCCACGAGCTGCGGTTGGTGATGAGCGCGCGGCACTTCAGCTCGTCGCGCAGGAATGCTTTGGCGCGTTCGACGAAACGGGTTTCCATCTCGTTCAGGAACAGCGTGAACGCGGTGATCGTGCGGCTGCGTTCCCAGATGTTTTTCGGGAGCGCGGTGGAAATATCCTTGTAGGCCTCCGGCTCGGCGCGTTGCTTTTCGCGGAGCCAATTCTCCCACGCCTGCTGCCACTCGGGGATGTCCTGCATGTGGCCCAGAAAGTTGCCGAAGTTGCCCTCGTTGGTGATCGCCAGCCACGCCAGCGCGGGTTCCTCGGCGTAGGCGCGCCCCGTGTGCGGGTTGACGTGGAGCATCCACTGCCGCGTGAACGCCTTCAAATTTTCCCACGCGCCGTCATGCACCGCGACGAGGATTTTGTACGCGTCCATCGGCACGTTGCCGTCGCGCTCGACGCCCACGCTCCGCCACGGCACCGGGCGCGACACGAACAGGTCCGTCGTGATGTAGATTCCGTTCTCGATGAACGCCGCCAGCAGCCCGTCGAACTTCGCCAACTGCTCCGCGTTGATCGTCGTGCCGTCCGCCGACCCCTGCACCAGGACCCCCTCGTGATGGTGCATTCGCACCGCGTTGTAGCCGACACGCGCCAGCCGCGTCCCCACGCGCTTCGCCGTGTCCGCGTCCGGGACGTTCGCGGTGAAGCAGAAGTTTACGCCGTAGAACCGCTGGGGGACCCCCGGCCGCTTCTCGAACTCGAAGCGGGGCCCCTTGGAGAGCGTGTAGCCGTGCTTGCCCGCCGGGGCGTCGTGCAGGCCGAGCGCGGAGAAGTCGAGCGCGGACTTCGCCTCGATGTCAAGCTCCGCGTTGAGCGGGATCCAGTCGTCCCCCGCCACGATCTTGACCGGCGCGTCAAGCACGAGCAGGGGGGCCTCGTGCGTGGTCACGCTGAAGCGCACCGTCACCGGCTCGTTCGCCTTGTACGCCGTAGGCCCCCCGTAGCGGATGCGCAGCGAGAACGTGGGCCCCCACTGGCGGTCATCCTGCAGCATCACCTGCGTCGGCTCCGGGAACGTGAAGATCAGGTCGCGGCCCTGTGCGCTGAGCTTGAGCGACGTGATGGTGTCGGCGAACACCCCGAGGGGCCCCCTCGCCTCCGGGATCGCCCCCTGCCCCTTGTTCGACTGCCAGGTCCCCCCCGCGACGACATCCACGCCCAGCGACAGCCCGACGTAGAGGGCGTTGAGCTCGATGTCCCGCACGGGCGTGAACGTGTACTCCGCCTCGACGGGGGCCCCCTTCTCCTTTTGCGAGAAACGGGCCTTGCCCCTGACGAGCTCCTCCCCCCCCCGCTTGATGCTGAACGGGTACGAGCCATCCGGCTGCAGCACCTGCGACCCGCTCCCCGTGAGCCCCTCCCACGACGGCATGAACGCCTTCGCCTCCAGCGTGCAGCGCGGCGACGGTATCTCCAGGCACCCCGCCATTGTCGCCGTCATCTCCGCCCCCCGCGCCGCAACCGCGAGTAGGGCCCCCACCACAAACGCAATCTTCCGCATAACAATCTCCCTTGAGTGTGAATTGATAAGTATACCGAAAAAACATGGAACGTTCCACCAAAAAAAATGTTTTCAATTTACAATTTCCAGTTGTGTTTGAGAGGGGGAAAAGGGTATTATCATTCATTTACGTTTTAGAAAGAATATCGGTTACTAAGGAGTGTGTTGTGAGTGGGATTATCAATGTCGCCTCGGTGGCGGAGTTGGCGCAGATCGCGCTGACGCCGCAGGAGTCGGAGCAGTTGCAGAGGGAGCTGGAGGCCGTCGTCGAGGGCCTCGGGAAAATCCGCGGGGCGGATGTGTCGGGCGTGGAGCCGACGTTCTACGGGGGGGGGGCGGTGAACGCGTTCCGGGAGGATGTCGTCGAGCCGTCGGCGGTGACGCGCGAGCAGATGCTGGCCCTCGCGCCGGAGCGTCACAATGCCGAAGTCAAGTTGCCGAAAATCGTGGAGGAGGCGTAGCCATGGACAAGGTTGTGGTGTCGGGCGAGATCAGCGTGAAGGGGGCCCCCCTGTCGTGCGGGGACTCGAGGATCCTGGAGGGGTATGTCTCGCCGTATGACGCGACGGTGGTGGCGCGGTTGCGGCAGGCGGGCGCGGAAATAGTGAGGAGTGAGGAGTTAGGAGTTAGGGGGGGGGCCGTCGCGTTAGGCTGGGCGTGTCCCTCCGAAACCGCCGCGGACGGCTCGGAGAGCCATGGGGTGGACCTGAAACCTTCTTACGGGCGTGTGTCGCGCTCTGGCGTTATGCCTTATGCGTCGTCAATGGATCAGGTGAGGGTCATCGGGAAGCGTGTCGAGGATGTGGCGGGTTTGCTGCAGGCGATTTCGGGGGGGGGCCCCCTTGACGGGGCGAGCGGGGG
>WRML01000220.1 GCA_009777165.1 Kiritimatiellota bacterium | reverse complement strand
TAAAAGAGGCATCCCGATGGGATGCCATAATTTTTTTGCGCTCTCTTCTACCGAAAGAAACATCCCTAACGGGATGTTGTTACGGTATGCTTTAAAAGTGATTTCACTATACAAGAGGCAATCGTGTCCATTGTGCACTCCATTGTGTCTATTGTGGTTAAAAAGCGTATCGCGACAACATCCCGTCAAAAGATGTCAGAATGGAACACGTTTAAAGTGCTTTAGCGATACATTTTAACGCCGTCCCCGTCGAAACCCGAGCAGGAACCCGAGCATCAGCCAGATGACCGGGATGCCGGGAAGGAGGGGCCAGAGGGTGAGGGCGCTGCCCCATGTGCGGGCGGGGGTGGCGCGGAACGGGATGACCAGCTCGCCGTCAAGCTCGTTCTGCAACGGGCGCGTGAAGGTGAACCCTTCGCCGTGCTCGGGCATGACAACCTGAATGCTCGCGCCTTGCGTCGCAGCCCCGGCTTGCACGTCAACAAGTTTCCGCGCGACAAGCTCCAGCCCGGCGCGGTCGTTGGTGTCCAGTTGGTCAACCACCTGCTGCATGTAGTTATTGTCGAAGTTGCCGCTGTTGAAGCCGGCTTGCGAAATCGCATCGCTCGCGTCGAAGATGTTGTTGTCGAAGCGGATGGCGGCGCGGCGGTTGACAAGCCCCATCTTGACCTGGCTCTCCACGACGTTGCGGAACTGCACACGCGCGTCCTCGTTCAGGGTCACTTCCGCCTGTGAAAGCGTGACGGCTTGCTGCAGCACCTGCCGCGCCTCCATCTGCTGTCCGCTCTCCAGCAGCTTGCCGAGGTTGGCGAGGTTGTCCTGCGCCATAGAGATGTTGATGCCGATGTTTTTCCTGTTGGCGCCCAGGTAGTTGCCGATGTCGAACGCGCGGTGTTGCGGGCGGGCGTCCTCGCGCCGGAACGCGGAATCCGGGAACTCGTATTGGAAGTCCGGCGGGACAAAGAGTTGCCACTGGATATTCCGTAGCGGCAGGTCGGGGAAGCGCGGCGCACGGAGCGCGTGGTCGCCGATGAGCGACGCGCCGACGAGCGCGTCGGCGTAAATCAGCACCACCTCGGCTCTGCGCCCGACGGTGGCGGTCTCCAGCGGGATGTTGAGCCTGCCGTCCTCGACGGACACCGGGACCTCCGTGCCGTTGACGATGGCGGACCACAACGCCGCTTCCCCGTCCGGCAGCGTGACGCGCAGGAAACGCATGTGCCCGGGGTCGAGCGTAATCGTCGCTTGCGTCAGCAACCGTCCGCCGCTGCTGATGACGGACACGAGCCGGACCTGCTCGACCATCGCGGGTAAAACGCTCGCCGCCGCATGGCGCACGACCGAGAGGTTCAGCGCGTATTCCTCGTTCAACGCGCGGTAGCACAGGATTGCGGAGGAGACATCGCCCGCGTTGAAGTCCGCCGGCAACGCCCGCGCGTCCTCGACCTTCAGCCCGGCGATCTCGCCTTTCGGCGCGACCTCGATGCGCCCGGAACACGTCACTGCCAGCCAGTTTGCCTGTCGCGCGGTGTCAAGGAGCATGACGGGCTTAATCGTGACCGACCCCGTCGCCGCGTCGTATGGCTCCTGATACTGCGCCACGAAATTGTAGGTGCCTTCGACCTTGCCGTGGAGTTCGATTTCCCAAACGCCTGGCT
This sequence comes from Kiritimatiellota bacterium, assembly GCA_009777165.1. Classification (GTDB taxonomy): domain Bacteria; phylum Verrucomicrobiota; class Kiritimatiellia; order RFP12; family UBA1067; genus WRJS01. The sequence goes on along the minus strand of WRML01000220.1, from coordinate 3,090 downwards.
CTGTATCTAACGCCCTGACCCGTGCGATGTTCTGCCCGCTGACGGTGAGCGTCGCGGTCTTGTCCGGGATGCGGATGCGGAAGAAGCGCACACCGGCGTTGGCGATGCGGTAGTGCGTGTAGATGCGGTGCTGGAGCATCCCCTCGGCGAGGTCTACGCGATGGAGCATATCGGGTTTCAGAACAGGTGGTAGCACCTCCGCATTGAGCGTCACCTGCCAATCGGGGCGCAGCAGGTTGAACACCATCGCCGCGCCGCGCTGGGGCTCGTCGCGGTTGAGCGACACGCCGTCCTGCTTGTCCACCGTGAGCTTCACGCCGCGTTCCGCCACGACCGCCATGCGCCCCGTGTGCCGCCTCGCGCCGTGGAGCGTGACGTGCGGCACGGCGAGCGACGGCGGCACACCACGCAACGTGGAGGACAGTACCAGATGGACGGGCGTCGTGTCCAGCACGCGCCCGTTGAACCACACCTCGATCCCGCGCCCGGCGGTGCGCGAGTCGTCCCAATGGCTCACCGCCGGACCGGACAGCGACTCAATCTCATAGCCCTCCGGCAGCATCAGCCGCACACCGAAGACCCCTGCGCGTGTCACCGTGATTTGCAACGTGGAACTCAAAATGCTCCGTTCGTCGCCGAGGCTGAACGACGATGTCTCCTGCACGGACAACTCCGACTGCACCTCCTCGATGCCCAGCGGGACGCGCACGGTCTTGGGGTCGTCGTAACGGAACGTCCGGCGCAGCGACTCCACACTTTTCACGACCGCCCTGAAGTCCGTCGCGTCCACGGCGATCACGCCCTGCGGCTCGCTGACGCGCACCAGCAGCGACTCCGGCGCGGAGATGGCGATGCGTCCGCTCTGGCGGTCCACGCCCTCCGCCGACGGCACGGACAGCACCACGTCCGCCGGGGCTGGGGCGCACGCCGTCTGCAACGTGAGGTTCAGCGTGACCATCCCAGTCTGCGGCTGGCTCATCACCGCCTCCACGCGGCGCGTGGCGGGGTCGAAGCGCCATGTCGCGAGCTTCGCGTGCTTCACGTCAATCACGGTTATGTTCTCGGGCAAGCTCATCGTGAACACGCGCGACTCGCCCTGCACCACGTTGAACGCCGCCTGCACCGAAGTCTCGACCACGCCCGGCTTGATCTGCGCCACGGACGTGAACGTCGCATAGACGACAGGCTTCTCGGCTTTCGTGTCACGCGCACGCGGCTGCCACGTGATACCCCATGCGTCCTTGCCGTCCAGCATGGTGCGCGGACCGAGGATAAACTCTGCGGTCGTGCGTCCCTCGTCCGTCTCAAATTTTTTCCAGAGCGCACCGCTGCACTCAACATCCAAGTCCACGACCGGGATGGTGATGGTCGCCGAGGCGGTCAGCGTATCAAAGTAGGGGATGGTCGCAGTCATTTTGTTTTCGCGCTGAACCATTGAGCTCGTCTCGAACACAAGACGGCACTCCCCCTTGTCCCGGATTTTGACGAGAACCGTCTTGCCGTCAGACCCCACACTGAAACGGTAGCGCTCCGTGTCGTCGGGAATCGTCATGAACCTGCCGGAGAAGCCGTCGAACAGCACAAACTCGGAATCCTTTTTCTCAGTGCGGAAACAGAGCGTCCAACGGGTATTCACCTTTTGCGCGTTCACCATCGGCGAATCCGAATTTTCGCCTAACGGCAGCACGTCCATCTCGACTTTCAGCGACTCCAGCGTCGGCATCGGTTGGTACGGCGACGGCTCGGGGAGCGGCGGCGGCTCGTCCGCGAGCAACGGCAGAGACAAGAGCGCGGAAAGGGCAATAGGCGATAGAACCGATTTTTTCCCACGCAGAGACACAGAGGCGCAGAGAACGGAGTGCGGACATTCTTGTCCGCATTGTGCGTTGTGTCTTCTTGCGGACAGGAAAGTCCGCACTCCGTTAGCTATCGGGCTTTCAGCCCTTGGTACATCGCCATCATCGTCCTCCAACGGCGGCGGGTCGTCATCGTTTTCATCATTGTACCCGTCATCATCCTTGGGCGGCTCGGGGCGGCGACGGAACAGGCGCACAATGCCGCGGATAATCAACACCGCAATGGAGAGCGCGAGCAGCCCAAAGCCGACCGTCGCCGCGTTCTCGGCGATGCTCGGCAACAGGAACGCCGCCATGAACGCTGCCGCAAATCCCGTCGCAAGCCCGACGCGCCGCAAACGCCACGGGAACACCGCCAGCGCAAAACCCAGCAGACCGACAACGCCGCAGATCCACAGCAGCGACGTGTCCGCCCCCCCCAGCCACGCCGGGACCACGTTCACGCTCACGGTCAGCGCGGGCTCACTGCCCAGCGTCGTCGTGCGGTAGAAATTCAGCGCCGAAAGACGCGACGGATACTCAACCCCCGGCAGTATCTTTCTCGCAAAGCCTCGCTCCAGACTCATCGTCCCCCCCGTGCGGCTCGAAAACGCGCGGTGACTGTCCACGCTCACCCGCCACGTCGCGAACGTCACGGGCGTGTCCGGCAGACGCGGCGCGGTCAGCGCGACGTTGCCGTAGCGTTTCCCCTTGGGTAGGGCGGTCTCTCCGAGACCGCCACTCGGACGGCTCGGAGAGCCGTCCCTACCGGGCTGCGCATAACGGACCTCAATCGAGATCGCCTCGTTCGGGTTGCGCGGACGCTCGACAGGGACGAGCAGGCGGTCGTCCGTCTGCTGCGCCGGGATGTCCCGCGCGTCCGCGCCCGTGCCCTGCCGCACCTTCCACACCGTCGCGTCCGGCGGCAGCTGGATCTCCAGATACTGGCGCGACGTGTTCTTCACCTGCCACGTCGCGGTCGTGATGGACTCGCCCTCGTTGCCGATGGACGATTCGAGCTGGAGGAAATCCACCACCTGGTCAATCGGCTGGCGGCTGTCCAGCGCCTGGATGCGGAGCGTCAGCGCATGGTCGGGGCGCGTGTACTTCCACGCCCCCACGACGGGCGCGGTCACGGTCGTAGCGTACCCCTCCGGCAGCTCGTCGCGCGGGATGCGGATGAGCGACGGCGGCAGCCCCCCCCCCTCCGAAACGCCCCGCGGCGCGGCCGCCGCCCCCCCCCTGTAGCCCCGCC
>WRML01000219.1 GCA_009777165.1 Kiritimatiellota bacterium | reverse complement strand
AGAGAGCATTATCCGTACCAGACGGGTCTGCCTGTCAATCTTATCCATTCTATCTAATTTCTCTTTCATTAGGGGGAGAGATTACCAAATCCCGGGAGGCAACGCAAGCGGAAAAAGTAGAAAAGTTTAAAAAAGTTAAAAGCTTAAAAGTTTAAAAGTTTAAAAGTTGAGAAGTTGAGAAGTTAAGCCCCCTTTTGAAAGGGGGTGCCGCCGTATCCGGCGGCGGGGGTTTGCGGGCCCCTGGTCTTTCATTTTGCCCTGAAAGGGCAATGGCAACAGGAAGGGGACCTAGGGGACGAAGGGGACTTAGGGGATACAGGAGAGATGCCACCTCTGACTTCTGCCCTCTGACTTTCCTGCCTCCCCTTTGTGTCCCCTAGGTCTTCTACGTCCCCTCTCGCATGCGCAAGGGCTTTCAGCTTTCAGCTTTAATACCGTTAATTCAGTTGAAAACCATTCCATTTTTTACCACAATGGACACAATGGTTTTCACAATAGACACAAAGGATACAGGAGGCAATCGTGTCCATTGTGCATTCCATTGTGTCAACACGCCCTAAAATACGGTTGCCGGCACTGACCCCTTTTTTGTAAAATGGTGGCATGGATCCTATAGACAAACTTCGTCTGCTTTCTGAGGACTCGCAATATGACCTTGCGTGTTCGTGCGGTACGAGTGAGAAAGACCGCCGCAAACGGGGGTTGGACGGCAAGTGGCTTTATCCGGTCCCGATGGCGGCGGGCGGGTACGGCATCATGTTCAAGACGCTCATGTCCAACGCCTGCAGTAGCGACTGCCGCTATTGCCCGTTACGCCAGAAGGGGAACATCCACCGTTGCGCGTTGTCGCCCGACGAGACCGCCTCCCTGTTCATGAGCCACCTCCAGAGGCAATGGCTCCTGGGGATGTTCCTCTCCTCCGGTATCCTCGACACCGCCGACCGCACGATGGAGCGGCTCGTCGCCTCCGCAGAGATTCTTCGGCGCAAGCATCGGTACCGAGGCTACATCCATTTGAAGGTCATCCCTGGCGCGTCCGACGCGGCGATTGACGCGGCGATGCGGGTCGCCAGCGCGGTGTCGCTCAACATCGAGGTGCCGGGACGCAAGCACGCTCAAAAGCTCTCGTCACGCAAGGACTTTGACACCGACATCGTGCGCCCCCTCAAGTACATCGCCGCGCAGACTGCCAAAGGCTCGCGTTACGCGCGGATCCGAACCACGACGCAATTCATCGTCGGCGCGTCCGACGAGGCCGACCGTGAGATCATCACGTACCTCGACGGCATCTACAACCGGCTGAACTTCAGGCGCGCCTACTTCTCGGCCTACCAGCGTGGGTTGGGCGAGGAAGGTATCCCGGGCGAGCGCTTCATCTTGGCGTCCGAAGCGGATCAACGCCAAGATGCGTCCGACCGTCTCACGCGCGAGCACCGGCTGTATCAGGCGGATTTCCTGTTGCGGAAATACCGCTTCAACGCGACGGAACTCGTGTTCGACGACAAGGGTAATTTCGATCTGAGCGAAGACCCTAAGCTCGCGTGGGCGAAACGCCATCCCGAGCAATTCCCCGTCAACCTCGCCACCGCCAGCAAGGAGACCTTGCTGCGCGTCCCCGGGCTGGGCCCCACCTACGTCGAGCGTATCCTCTGCCAGCGCCGCATGGCTCGCGTCACCTCGTTCGCGAGCGTCGGGCTGAAGGGCAAGAATGCAGCGAAAGCGAAAAGCTATTGTGTGTTCTCGTGAGGAAATTTTTCATCCCGTAACGGCCCGGCGGTCACGCAGGAGAAACGGGAAGAAAAACGGTGTGACCGATGTGCCGTTGTGTGAGTTGACAGGTAGCCCCAACGGTTCCCGGATGACGATCGGAGAGACAATCGGAGACAATCGGAAGAGCAGTTCTTGCTTGTGTGTACCGCCGAAAATGGGTATGCTACATTTTTTTTGCAAAACACAGGTAGACGTATGACAGATTTTTCGGCAGTATTGAACGCGGAGCAATGCGCGGCAGCGACAGCAGGGGGGGGGCCCTTGCTGGTGCTGGCGGCGGCTGGCACAGGCAAGACGCGCACACTCGTCTATCGCGTGGCGTATCTCGTCGAGCAGGGGGTCCCCCCGAATGAGATTTTGCTGCTGACGTTCACGAACCGCGCGGCGCGGGAGATGATGGAGCGCGCGAAAGAGGTTGCGGGTCCCGAGGTGGGCTACACGCTGAGCGGCACGTTCCACCATGTGTGTAACCGCTTCCTGCGCCGCTTCGCGGAACGCCTCGGGTACCGCCACGATTTTACGATCCTCGACCGTGACGATTCGCTCTCGCTCATCAACACCTGCGCCGGCGAGCTCGGGCTGAAATACAAGGGTTTCCCCAAGAAGGAGGTCATCGCCTCGTTCATCGGCAAGGCCGCCAACCGTGCGGCGACGGTCGAGGACATCCTGAAGGAGTACGAGAGCGAGTTGCTGGTCGAGGCCAAGGACATCCTCCGGGTCACAGACCTGTACGTCGAGCGCAAAAAGGCCGAGGGGATGATGGACTTCGATGACCTGCTCGTGAACGGTCTGCGCCTGCTGTGCGAGCATGAGGACGTACGTACGCTCTACCAGCGGCGTTTCCGCCACGTGCTGGTGGACGAGTACCAGGACACGAACCTGCTGCAGGCGAAGATGGTTGACATCCTTGCGGGGCACCACCATAACGTCATGGTGGTCGGCGACGATATGCAGTGCATCTACACCTGGCGCGGCGCGGACTTCAGGAACATCCGCGAGTTTCCTGCCCGCTGGTCCGGATGCCGCATCATCAAGCTGGAACAGAACTACCGCAGTGTGCCGGAGGTGTTGGCGGTCGCCAACGCCTGTGTCAGGGGAGTGCCGGAGGCGTTCAAGAAACAGCTCCGCGCCACGCGCCAGCCGCGTAACCAGCCGCGCGTGCTGATGCTCCGCGACGGCAACGATCAGGCACAGGCCATCATTCGGCTGGTGCGCCGTTATCTGGAAGACGGTTATTCGTTGAGCGACATGGCTGTGCTGTACCGTGCGCATTTCCACTCCATCGAACTGCAGATGGATTTGGCGCGCACACGTCTGCCGTATGTCATCACGTCCGGGACCGGGGTGTTCGAGCAAGCGCACGTCAAGGATGTGCTGGCGTTCCTCCGCCTGTGCGAGGGCCCGCGTGACTACACGGCCTTCAAGCGGCTCATGGGGATGCTCAGTGGTGTCGGCGAGAAGACCGCCGAATCCCTGTGGGTGAAACTGAACGGGAGTTTCGAGTCGCGTAACCCGCAGGTGCGCCAGGCGTTGAGCGCGGCATTGCGTCCTGCCGCGCGCGGGCAGTGGCAAGGGGTTGACCGCCTGTTCGCCGAGTACCATGCGGAGGGCCTCGGCACAAAAGGCGCGGAGGCGATTGAGCGTTTTTACGAGGCGTTTTATCGCTCGTATTTGTACCGGGCGTACGAGAACCCCGAAAAGCGCGAAGAGGATATTCACGAGGTGGCGGTGCAGATTGGCACGGTCAAAGGCGGCGTTCCGGCGTTCCTGCAGGAGGTCGCGTTGCTGACCAACATTGACCACGAATACGAACAGATGGAGAAGAACAACGAGCCGACGCTGCACCTGAGCACCGTGCATCAGGCAAAGGGGCTGGAATGGAAAATCGTGTTTGTGATTTGGCTGGCGGAAGGGATGTTCCCGTCCAGCCGCTCGCTGGGCGAGGCCGAGAGCGACGAGGAAGAGCGGCGGTTGTTCTATGTGGCGGTCACCCGCGCGAAAGACGAGCTTGTCCTCTGTGCCCCTGAGATACGCCGTATGCGTGACGGCGGCGTGTTCTTCTGCAAACCCTCCCGCTTCATCAAAGAGATTCCGAGAGAACTCGTGCGCGAGAGTTACGGACTGAGGTAATCGAACACGACATCCGCCGCGCGTTCATCTGGGCGCACTGGCAGTCACAACACCCTATTCCTTTGCTAAAAAGAGTTCGCCGCCGTAGGAAGGCATCTCGCGTTCCTTGTCGCGGAGCAGCATGAAGCCGGTGGCGCCCCCGCTGCAAATCAGCACGGGGATGATGCTCCAGAAATACGAGAAGTTCTCGAAGATGTAACGGTTCCACGCCAGGACCCCCCCGTAGCCCGCCACCGCACAAATGAGGAACGTGGCGAGGTAACGGCCCCCCCCGCGGTTGACGTGTCGGATCAGGAAGTAGAGCAGGTAGATGAAGGGAGCCCCCACCTGCGAGGCATGAAGCCCAAGGCGGAAAAGTTCTTTCATCATGCCCAGGCCGTCAATGCCGATCGTCACCGTCCTCCAGAAGAAGTAGAGGAAGAGGAATATCTGTGGGAGGAGAAGGATGAGGACAATCGCCTCGGCAAGGGATTTGAACGTGTCCGTCAGCCCGGGCTGGCGCCGGGTGCCCCCCGCATGGTCATCGGATACCGTTCGCTCGTAGGTGTCGTTCATGGCGCTCCGTAGTTGAAGGTTTCTTTGAAGGCGTGGATGACGTGCCGCTTCACGTCCTGCATGGCGAGGGGGGCCCCGAGCAGTTGGCTCATGGACGTGACGCCCGCGTCGCTCAGCCCGCAGGGGACGATGCCCCGGTAGTCGCCGAGGCGCGTGTTGACGTTCAGCGCGAAGCCGTGCATCGTGACCCCCCGCGAGACGCGGATGCCGATGGCCGCGAGCTTGCTGTCCCCGACCCATACCCCCCGGTTGCGCGGGTCACGCGCGGCGGCGATGCCGCAGGCGGCGGCCGCGCGGATAAGG
>WRML01000218.1 GCA_009777165.1 Kiritimatiellota bacterium | reverse complement strand
CCATCGGTCGCACCTGCGCCGATGGGGGCCCCTTTTCCTACGGACATGGGGGGGGGACGTTTTTCTACCGAGAGACACATCCCTAACGGGATGTCAGAATGGAGCATTTTTAAAGTGATTTAACTATAAAAGCGTATCGCGGCAACATCCCGTCAAGGGATGGATGAGAGCAGGATGCCCCCCCCACTTTTGAGGGCTGAAAACGCGAGAGGGGACTTAGGGGACCTAAGAGACCTAGAGGATGCAGGGGGGGGGACACGTGCCCCCGCCGTGACCTGTTGGGGATGGCTTCAACAAAACATCAGTCAATCGGCACGATGGTTTCAATCTTCGCCTTGGCTTTCAGTCCGCTCATGTAGGCACGGAGCGCAGGATCCGCGCGTTGGCGCTTCAATCTCTCGCGGATGTCATCCGCCGTCGGGACCGGGCGGGGCGGCTGGAGGCCCTTGGCCATCACAAGGATGTGTGACGCGGCGACCGTCTCAGGTGTCGCGGGTGTGTAAGCGGTTGCCGCAACGGCAGGGGTCTTCGCCGTGACGAGAATCAAATGATACCCGAACTGGGTCTCGACAATCTCGCCGACCTTCCCGATTTCCTGCCCGAACGCCGCATCCTCAAACGGTTTGGCCATCATGCCGCGCCGGAACGTGCCGAGGTCGCCACCGTTTTGACTGCTCGGGCACTCCGAATATTCCTTCGCGAGTTTGGCGAAGTCCGCACCAGCCTCCAGTTGCTTTTTGATGTCCTCAATCTTTTTGCGCTGGGCGGCTTTGGTGTCTGCCACGTTCGCGTTGGCCTTCTCGATTTCCGCGTTTTGCGCTTTCGCCGCGTTGAGGATATTCTCGACTTCCGCGTCATCAATCTGAATGAGGTCGAGGACTTTCACCTTGGTCAGCTTCTCGACGAGAAAGCTGTCCTCCAGATCCCTGCGGGCATTTTCTTCTCCGATAGGCGCGGTCCGGAAGTGCTGTTCCAATGTCATGTTGTTAGCATGAAGGATAGACTCGAAGCGCTCCGTCCCTTTCTTGCGTTCTTCGTCGGTGACGGTGATGCCCTCCCTTGCCGCCTCATTCTTGAGCAGCGTCACGTTCACAAAACGGGTGATGAATTGTTTCTCCGTCATCGGGCGTACTTCGGCCTGTTTGTCCGGAAGGTAATTTTGGGTGGTGAAAATGGTCTCGACTGTTTTGTCCAAGTCCTTCCGCAGATACTTCACGCCATCAACGGATGCCACGACTTCGTCGGGGGCCCTCGTTTGCGCGTGTCCGTTCAGCGGGTATACGGATCCCGCTGTCAATGCCATTGCCACGAATAAACCCATTCTCTGTCTCATGATTGCTCCTCACTGATTTGATTAAAAATCCATCATACCCGACCGCCCCCGTTTCTGCAAGTGTGAAAATCGCGTCCTTTTCGGTTTTTCGTTCTCACGGGTTTCCGTTGTCCTTTCCGGAACACCTCGAACGCCTCCTTCAAAGGTGTCCCGGGGTATTTCCGCAGAAATTCACGGTGGAGGCGGTCCGCCTGTCCCAGTACAGGGCGCGGTCGGGGGCTTCGGCTTCCGCCGCTTTCATGCGTGGGGCTTGCCCCACGCGCCAGCATTCGGGCACATACATGCGTCCCCCCTACAACCGTCCCCGCGCAGGGACGAGCCGCCGCACGCCAGATGTTGTGCCTTCTCGACACAGGCGCAAGGGTTTTCAGCCTTTTGTGTCAACACGCCCTACTGATTGCCTTACTTTCCCCAAATCTTCTCCAAGATCGCATACCCGTCGGGATCGTGGGTTTTCAGCTCCTCGCGCACGAAAGGGTAGAAATCGTTTTTCAAGAAGTACGATTCCGTGAGTTCGGCAAAATACTCATTGATGTCGGTGAGCGCATAGGCTTTTTTCTGCCCCCCCCCGATGAATGCGACCTCGTCGTAGATGCCCGTCGCGATGGCGTTATCAAAGGCCTTCTTCAAGGTATCGTAGTTGGGGTTGCCGGGTTGCACGAAGCGGAACATGTAGGCGTGCGCCATCTCGTGCAGGATCATGGCGGGCTGGCTGCTGCGGGACCAGCTAATGAAGTTACGGGCGTTATTGATCTCGACGCCCCCCGCCTTCTCCGGGTTGTAGCCATTGTCGCGGAGCCACCCGGCGGACGGGTGGTACTCCGCCGCGCCGTGCGGCTTCTTTTCCCACTCCACCCAAGTGATGACGGGGAGCAACGCGTCCCGTTTGTCTTCCGGCAACACGCGGCAGATGTCCGCGAATTGCTTGTCCAGTTCGGCGAACAATGCGTTCGTGACCGTCCCATGCTTGTACACCTCCGGATTCACCAGCACGGTAAACCCGCGGACGAGGTTGGTCGTGTACGCGTCTGTCGGGGTGTACGGTAACTCCTCCGCGCCGAGCGGAAGGAGGAGGAGGGCAGCCGCCAAACCAACCGCCCTTTTCACGTGAGCCTTTGTGTCCATTGTGAAAACCATCGCGTCTTTTGGGGCAAAAAAAATCATCCTGTCAATCCTGTCCGAACAAATCCTCCGTTTCCTGCGTGCGTCACCTGTCACTCGGTGATGAGCGCGGTTGTGGAGAGTGTTTTACGCCAGAGGATCCAGAGTGAGAACGAACCTGTCCAGTCCTCGGCTGTCCTGACGTTCGCGATTTTCTTCCCGTTTTCCGCCTTGACGGTCTGTGCGAGCATCGCCATGTTGTTCCGCAGGGTCACGGTGTCCTCGAACAGGCGGCACGTGTCCGCATTCGGGTAAGCCGGGGCTCCCGCGACCAGCGGAATCGCGCCGAACAGGTAGTAGCCGTAGTTCTCCACTGCGACCGTCGCGATGGGCTTCGACGCGCCGTCAACCGACACGCCACTGAAGTTCTTTGCGGTCTGCACCGTCGCGCAACCCGCGGCCATCCACAGGAACGCACACACAACGGTCACTCGCATTCTTCCCTTCATCGCGCACCTCCCCTCGTTGCCCCAGATGCGTTCGGGCGCACCAGGACCGCAGACATCTGGACTTCCTTGTACCACAGGATGCCGAACGTGGTCCCGACATACGGGATTGAGCTGAAGAAACAGGTTGACTTCACCTGCGGCTGCAACTCCGCCATCTGGCAATTTCGGTTGCGCACATGGTCAACCATAATCCCTTGTGTTTTCGCGAGCGTCACCTCGTCGGAAAACCAGATGGTGTTACCACGGCGGTCATCCGCCGTGTTACCGCAGAAAATCGGGATACAGTTGAATAAATAGTAGCCGAAATTGCTCACATACGCATGTTCGGCCGGTGTCCCCGATGTCCCTTGGAGAGCCACACCCGCCGAGACCTTGTTTGTCTGTTGAACGCTCACGCACCCGGCAACCAGCATCAGCGATGCCACTACGCAAACACACACCTCCAGTTGTCTCATCATTCCTCCTTTCCAAAAAAACGAATCATTTTCTTTGTGTCGAGTGTGGTCAAAAAATCCTCATGCCATCCTTTTTTTTTTAGCCACACTGGACACATTCTTTGATCATCTCGCAAATCCTACGCACATCGTCCACGTCCAAGCCGTGGTAGATGGGCAACGTCAAAATCCTGTCGGCAACACGTTTCGCGACCGTCAGATCGCCCGCCAAAACCTTGCCCCGGTAACACTCGAAATCCGTCACCAGCGGATAGAAATAACGGCGCGCGTAAACGTTGTAATCGGTTTTCAGTTTCGCATATAAGCCGTCGCGTGTCAACGGATATTCCGCCCGGATCTCGACGGGGACGTAGGCGAAGTTCGGCGTGTATTCCTGTTGGCGCAGGGGGGTGGTCAGCGCGTGGATGCCGATGCCGGGGATGTCGTTCAGGCACTCGACGTAAGCCGCCGTCAGGATTTTGCGTTTGGCGATGATCGTGGGGAGGTCGGGCAGGATCAGGTCTCCCATCAACGCTTGCATCTCGGTCATCTTGGCGTTCGTGCCGACCATCACCACGTCGGTCTCGCCTTGGAACCCGAAGTTCATCAGGTGCCGAAACGTCAGTTTCAGGCCGGGGTCGCGGAACACGAGGATACCGCCCTCGATGGCATGGTACAGCTTGGTGGCGTGCAGACTGAACATCGAGCAGTCGCCGAACGCGCCGATGGATTTTCCGCCGACCTCGACGCCGAACGCGTGCGCGGCGTCGTAGATCAGCGCGAGGCGGTGCTTGTCCGCGATCCGCTGGAGCGCATCGAGGCGGCACGGGTTGCCGAACACGTGCACGGCCAGGATCGCCGTCGTGCGCGGCGTGATCGCGGCCTCGACTGCCGCCGGATCGAGCGTGTACGTCTCCGGGTCAATGTCCGCGAAGACGGGCGTGATGCCGTTCCAGCGGAGGCAGTGCGCGGTCGCCACGAACGTGAAGGGCGTGGTGATGACCTCCCCCTTGATGCCCATCCCCTGAAGGGCCACCTGGAGCGCGAGGGTCCCGTTCGTGTAGAGGCACAGGTTTCCGGTGCCGAAGAACGCCTCGAGGTTTCGCGTGTACCGCTGGTGGATCGGCCCGTTGTTCGTGAGCCACTGGTTTTCCCAGATCTCGGCGATGCCGTCCTGGTACGCCTTCAGGTCGGGCAGGTAGGGGCGCGTGACGTAGATCGGTTTGTCGAAAGGCCTCGTCATCCGTTATCCTCCGCAGGTCGTACGCCAGTCTGAAAATGCCTGCCGCAAGCCGTCCTGTAACGCCGCGCATGCGCCCGCCGCAGGACATGCGTATTGGGGGAACGAGCGTACGACATCGTAAACCGCAATCGGCGTTTTCGTGTAA
>WRML01000217.1 GCA_009777165.1 Kiritimatiellota bacterium | reverse complement strand
TTCGCCCACAACTTTTGCACCTTCGATAGATACGTCCCCTCTCAAAGCCACGACAATCAGGTATTCGCCTCCGTCTGGAGACTCTTCCATTGCAAGCCAAGAAAGGTAAGGACCTCCCGATGTTGTGATATAGGCGAAATACTCAATGCGCGTCCCTGGTTTCCGTGTGCCGACAATCGCCCATTCACCTGCCAGCGAGTCGTGGACAATAAAATCAAGCATGGTTAATCCATCTGGAGTAGGACTAATATGTGGCGTGATTGTAGAGCCGTCCGGTTTCTGAAGAACGAGCGAAGCCTCCTCCTCTCCACCAAAATACCCGACCGTGACATCCAGTCTTCGAATGAATGAGTCAACGAGAAATGGGACACGGATGCGTTCTGGCGAAAGAGTGCCTGTCTCCTTGTTATTCCTCTTCACTTGGGCTGGCACAACAGTGCCTTTCAGAAAAAGGGTACGGTCGGCAATCTGCGCATACGCTTCCTCCATCGCGAACCTAGAGTCCATGGCGTTTGTTAACCCGCCATAATACTGTCCGCCTGTCTGACGCGCAAGTTCCTGTAAAACGGAACCCCTTTCTGCGTTCTTTACCGAAACGACCTCTAACGGTTCATCTGTGACTCCTTGTTTACACCCCACCTGAACCGCCAGCGTAACCGCTGCAGCCACACTCCCGCAAACCACTTTCGTTTTCGTTTTCATGTCATCTTGCCTTTCTTGTTCGAACAAACCAAATCCTTACACATCATAATAGAGATAACATTACTCTTTTTCGAAAAAACATACAAACGTAAAATCCGTGTCAATCCCCAAAACCGTGTCATCGGCGTGCCATAGACGAATCACTGTTAAAGCGTCCCATTGAACTTAAGTAGGTTCTAATGATGGGACGCTTCTCAAGTGATTTGTCGATAACATGACTGAGCATGATTGGTTACCAACCTATCATCAACACAGGGAGGAAACAGTTCCCGTGACGATTCAGCAATCCGATTTGCACGCCTTTCAAGTTGACGGCATTATTGTAAACTCCAACTTGCACGCCATAGGCATTGTCCGCAAAATTGGCTACACCAATTTGAACGCCAGACATGGTTGCGTCGCTTCTGTTCAGTGCACCTGCCTGTAGCCCGTACATGAGAAGCGCATCATTGAACACTCCCGCAACTTGTGCCCCAGCAATCCCCCCTTCATCCAAGCGCCCTTCAAGGGTGTTTCCTGCACTATTTCCGACCCCAGCAATTTGCAACCCGAAGGACGTAAGTGCAAAATTCCCCCCTCCGGCAATTTGCACTCCGAAGGAGTGAAATGCTCCATTAACCCCTCCGGCAATTTGCACTCCAAAGGAGTCCCTATATATTTTATTAAGCATTCCACTCGTTTGTATTCCGTATAGTGCTAACGTTTCATTACATAGCGTTGAAACCTGCGTTCCTGTCACCGCCGAGTCGCACGTCAAGAGCAATCCGCAACTGATACCAGATACATCTGTGTTATACATATTCAGGTAGTCCCATGCACCTGACGCTCTCAACCCATAAACAGTCACTTCTCTGTTAGACGGATACTGTAACGATTTGTCAAGGGCTAACGATATTGGCGTTACAATCCTTCCGTTGCCACCATGTACAAGGTATGGCACGACCTCGTTCCGTTCCTCATCCGATTTCAAAAGAGCGCATCCTGCGCACATCATCAGCGCAAGAGCACTTAACACCATTCCCAACCTTGTTTTCATAATCGTTCTCCTTTTCCCTTCCTCATTCTGACCTTTCATCATTCACCACCTGTCACTGACCACTTCCCTCGTCAGTGGTTCGTCTCTACATCGTCAGGGGAATCCACCACGCCACCCGTGGCTGGATGCCATCCCCTTGTCTCTCCTTTACAAAAACATTGTCAATAACGTTACTCCATTTTTCATTCAGTATCAACAGTATCAACAGTGTAAATTCGCCAGTGTAAATCAAAAAAAATCTGCGTCATCTGCGTGCTACATCAAACGTCGGGTCACCCGGTGTCGCCAGCCGAGTGAATTGTGGGTGCCGAGCTTGTACCGCAACCGTCACGTGTCCTCTGGAGTGTGGCGGCTATATACGCCCCGACAGGGGAAACCCGCCGCACTCCATCACCATCCGTCCGCCACGCGCAAGGGGGGACTGCCGAGGATTTTGGGTAAAGGGTGGTAATGGATGAAAACCATAACGGAGTCTCCATTTCTTCCGACCGCCTGACGTGTTTGTCCCACCACGGTAATGATTCTGTCGCTGATGCCATTCATCCCGTTTCTCCGTCCGCTTTCTTCTCGAAGCTCTCGCACAGGTTCGTCGCGTCCGTGAAGCGGTTGGTCACGCCGCACCGCTGCCCGAACGGGCTGAGTATCATGTGCCTGCACCACCCGCAGCACCGTTGGCGTTCGTCATCGTCAAACATCGTCAGTGCGGCCTCCCTGTCCGCATCCGTGAACACCTGCGGCTTCGGGGGGGGCCCCACAAGCACCATCTCCTCCGCCGTCGCGTACCGTTTCCCACACGCCGTGCAGACATACACCTCGCCCGTCCTCCTGAAATGCTCATACACCGGCTCCGCGCGGACCAACGCAACCTCCCCGCACCCAGAACACCGTATCTCCATCGGACACATCATACGCCTCCTTTCTATGGATTCCATGAAAAACAATCATAGCATAACACACTGAATCCGCGAGTGGCTAGTTTCGAGTTGCAGGTTTTGCGATTTTCATAATCTTCATAATCTTCGTGATTGTTTAGTAGTTGTTGAATCTCTGCCGGGATTCGGGTAAACTAACTGTTTTTCAATTTAAGCCATGAAAGGCGTTCATGACGATTCGTAGTTTTTTTGAGGATGCGGTGGCGTGTTCACCGCAGTTACCAGCGCAACGGTTTTTTCAGGGGAACCAGTGGGTGTCGCGGAGTTACGCGGGCCTGAAGGAGCGGGTCATCCGCGCGGCGGCCGTGCTGCGCCACCTGGACCTCCAGCCGGGGCGCCAGAACGTGGCGCTGATGATGGAGAACTGCCCGGAATGGCAGGAGATCTACCTCGCGCTGGCGGGGTCGGGTCTGGCGGTCGTGCCGCTGGACCCGAAGCTGCGCGTGAATGAGGTGCACCACATCCTGCGTGATTCGGAGGCGGTCGCGATCTTCGCGGGGACGCGCCTGAAGGAGGTCATCGCGCAGGCGGTGGCGAGCCTGCCGGACCTGACGTCGTGCGTGTGGGTGGGCGAGGGCTCGAACATGGTCGAGGCGGTGAAGGGCCGCATCAGCTGCGCGTATGAGGCGGTCACCAACTGCGCAGCGGCGGCCTACGAGTCCGCCCGCGAGTGGTTCGAGAACCACCGGCCGAACGAGGGCACCACCGCCTCGATCGTCTATACGTCCGGCACGACGGGGAAGCCGAAGGGGGCGGTCCTGACGCACGGCAACTTCACGGAGAATGTGATCGCGACGCTGGCGTGGGTGAAGTTCCTGCCGCACGAGAATTTCCTGAACGTGCTGCCGCTGTTCCACTCGTTCTCGTTCACAGGGAACTTCATGATCCCGCTGCGCCTGAAGGGGTGCTGCAGTTTCGTGCGTTCGGTGAAGACGCTCGCGGACGATATGAAGGTGTTAAAGCCGAACATCATTCTGGCGGTGCCGCTCATGGCGGAGAAGCTGTATTCGCGCATCACCGAGAAACTGAACCGCAGTGCGCTGGCGCGGCTGCTCCCGCGTATCGGGCTGAAGGCCGTCATCCGCAAGATGGTGCGGGCGAAGTTCGGCGGGAAGCTCCGAATCCTCGGCATCGGGGGGGCCCCCACGGACATGGAAGTGCTGCGGGGCTTCCAGTCCATCGGCATCCCCGTCCTGGAGGGGTACGGGCTGACGGAGTGCTCGCCCGGCGTAGCGTACCCGACGCTCGACAGCTACATCCCCGGCACCGTCGGGCATATCCTCCCGGGCATGGAGTACAAGATCATCGGCACGGACGCCACGGGCGCGGGCGAGCTCTGCGTCAAGGGCCCCAACGTCATGCGCGGCTACTACAAGAACGACGAGGCCACCGCAGAGATCATTGACGCGGACGGCTTCCTCCACACGGGCGACCTCGTCCGCCTCGACGATCGCGGCAACATCCGCATCTGCGGCCGGCGCAAGGCGCTGATCGTGAACCGCGAGGGCAAGAACATCTACCCCGAGGAGATCGAGCAGATCATCGAGCGCGACCCGCTGATCCAGGACGTCATCGTGCTGGGCTACCGTGGCGCGGGCGAGACGAGCGAGCGCGTGGGCGCCATCCTCGTCCCGAACGCGGAGGCGCTGGAGCAGAAACGCGCCGAGTTCGGGTGGACGTCCGACGCGCAGTCGGAGGAATATGTCCGCGACGCTGTCTCCGCACTGTGCCGCCAGCATCTGGCGGACTACAAGTTGCCGCGAAAAATCGTCATCCGACAAGAGGCGCTGGAGCGCACGTCAACCATGAAGGTTCGCCGCGTGACCTACGCCAGAGCGTTGGATGAAATACGGTGTTAGGTTCGTTAGATGAGTATCACTTCCATCTTATTCAACGATGCCCTTCTACCCTTTTTTACAGGGATGCGGCGAATGATATAGTGAATTAACGTTAAACGTGTTCCATTCTTACATCCCGTTAGGGATGTGTCTCTCGGTAGAAAAACATCCTTCCCCCCATGTCCGCAGGAAAAGGGGCCCCCATCGGCGCAGGTGCGACCGATGGGGCACGGGATGCGCCTAAAAGAGGCATCCCGAGGGGATGCCATGATTTTTTTT
>WRML01000216.1 GCA_009777165.1 Kiritimatiellota bacterium | reverse complement strand
CCCCCCCCGCCCCCCCCCCCCCCCCCCCCCCCCCCCCCCCCCCCCCCCCCCCCCCCCGGGGGCGCCGGGGGCGGGGGGGGGGGGCGGGGGCCCCCCCCCCCGGGGGGGGGGGGGGGGGGGGGGGGGGGAGTTAGGAGTTAGGAAGTAGGAGTGAGGAGTGAGGAGTGAGGAGTGAGGAGTTGGAAGGGAGAAGTTAGGAGTTAGGAATTGCGTTGCTTTCGAGGCATTGTTAACTCCTAACTCCTCACTCCTAACTCCTAACTTGTTCTCAACTCCTAACTCCTCACTCCTAACGCCTAACTCGCCCCTGTTCTCCAGCGTGTCGCGGACGGCGCGAATGAGGGCCTCGCGGATTTCGGCGGGCTTATGGAAACGTACCTCACGCTTGGTGGGGTGTACGTTCACGTCCACACTGTCGGGGGGGATCTCCAGGAAGAGCAGCACGATGGGTTTGCGGTCGGGTGCGAGGGGAGGGTAGGCCTCGCGCAGGGCGTAAGCGATGATCGGGGCGGTGGCGGGGCGGCCGTTGATGAAGATGTACTGCTCACTACGGTCATTGCGGGTCTGGGAAGGGAGGCTCACGAACCCGTAGATGCGGATGTCCCCCATGCGCGCGTCAACGGGGCGGAGGTCTGAGGAGAAATCCGTGCCGAAGAGGTCGCGCACGCGCTCCTCGAGCGTGGCGCCGGGAGGGAGGCGAGTCAGCTCGCGGCCGTCGGAGGTGAGGCTCATCCCGATGTCCGGATGCGCGAGCGCATGGAACGTGAAGACCGTTCGGATGTGCGCCTGCTCGGTCTGGAAGGCGCGCAGGAACTTGCGCCGCGCAGGGACGTTGAAGAAGAGGTCGCGTACCTCGATGGTCGTGCCGGGGGGGACCCCCGCGTCGCGCACGTCGTGGAGGATCCCCCCCGCGATGGTGATCGCCGTACCGACGTCACTTTCGTGCCGGCGGGTTTTGAGGATGACGCGCGAGACGGATGCGATGGACGGGATGGCCTCGCCACGGAATCCGAGCGTGGTGATGTGCTCGATGTCGTCCACGTCACGGATTTTGCTGGTGGCCTGGCGTTCGAGACAGAGGAGCGCGTCGTCGCGCATCATGCCGCAACCGTTGTCGCAAACCTCGATGAGCTTGCGCCCCCCGGCGGTGATGGCGATGTCAATGCGCGTGGCGCCCGCGTCGATCGCGTTCTCGATCAACTCCTTCACGACCGACGCTGGGCGCTCCACGACCTCGCCGGCCGCAATCTTGTTCGCGACCTGTTCGGACAGCACGCGGATATGTCCATCTCTCGGCATGGCGCGCGGAAATCACAGTTCCAAAATCGTGATGTTCTTGAAGAGGAACTGCCCGCCCTGCGGCACCTCGGCCTGAAGGCAGAGATAACCTTTCGCGGGCGTGAAGCCATTTTTCGACCAGGCCTGCTCGCCGTTGAACTCTAGCTCGGCGGTGTCACCCTTGACGGTCAGCTTGAAGTGGTTCCATTCGCCCTTCTTGAACAGCGCGGAGCACTTCGCCTTGTCCACGCCAGGAACCGCACCCTCCTCACCCTTGCGCAGATTCACCTGATGCTCCTTGGGCCACGGGAAATTCGCACCCGGCCCCGGGAGCTCGGCGGAGCGGAAATAGATGCCGGAGTCCCACATCTCGGTGTTGAGTGCCTTCCACTCGCACTCCAGCACGAAGTCGGCGTACTGCTTGTCGGCCAGCAGGAAGCCGTTGCCGCCCTTGATGAAGATCGCGCCATCCACGACCTCCGCCTCGCAGGTGACCACCTTCCAGCCGTCCAGCGTCTTGCCGTCGAAGAGCGAGACCGGCTGCTGCGCGGACACCGCGCACGCTAGCCCTGCGGCAAACAAACCCATCAAACGATGCATAATCTATTCCTCCCTAGTTTCAGGATGTTAAAAAGAAGTAAGTATAGGGGGTTTTGCCGCACAATGCAACCCCATTTCGCGTACGTACGATCCCACGTACGATCCCATTTGCTTTTCGGTTGACGGGGGGTGGGAGATAAGGTATGTTATGTGTTGATTTTTTTGATTCTTTAGGAGGCGTTACAATGAGCGCAATCGGTTGGGTGTTTTTGGGTGTCGTGTTCTTAGTGCTGGAGGTGGCGGCGCCAGGGCTGATCTCCGTGTTCTTCGGGATGGCGGCGCTGGTGGTCGCGCTGGTCACGTGGACGCTGGCCCCCTCGCCCACGGTGCAGTGGCTGTTGTTCTCCGTGTTCTCGGTGCTCTCGCTGTTCCTGCTGCGCAGGATGCTCCGGAAAACCTTCGTCGGGGAGAAGAGCGCGGCGGAGAATGTCGAGGATGATTTCGTCGGAAAGAGCGCCACGGTTGTGGAGCCTGTCCTGCCGAGCCGCGCGGGGCGTGTGGAGTTTAGGGGATGTTCGTGGACGGCGGAGTCGGATGAGGAAATCCCGACAGGGACAACCGTCCGTATCTGTTCGAAAGCGAACATCACCCTGTTTGTTAAACGTGTCTAACCCCGAAAGGAAAAAACTATGAGTCCGCTTACCATATCCATCCCGCTTGCAGCAGCCGCAGCGTCTTCGCTCTGGAACGGGTACACCATCGCGCTGGCCATCGCCGTCGCCGTGGTATACACGCTCCTGAAGTGCATCCGCATCGTGCCGCAGAAACAGGCGTTCATCGTCGAGCACCTGGGCAAGTACAGCAAGACGCTCCACGCGGGGTTTCACCTGCTGATTCCGTTCTTTGACCGCGTGTCGTACCGCCACTCGCTGAAGGAGCAGGCGATTGACGTGCCGCCGCAGCAGTGCATCACGCGCGACAACATCACCGTCGAGGTGGACGGCATCCTGTATATGCAGGTCATGGATCCCGTGAAGGCGTCCTACGGCATCGGCAACTACCTGTTCGCGACGACCCAGTTGGCGCAGACGACCATGCGCAGCGAGATGGGCAAGCTCGAGCTTGACCGCAGTTTCGAGGAGCGCACGCAGATCAACGGCGCGATCGTCGAGGCCGTGGACAAGGCATCCGACCCGTGGGGCATCAAGGTCACGCGCTACGAGATCAAGAACATCTCGCCGCCGCAGACCATCCGCGACGCGATGGAGAAGCAGATGCGCGCCGAGCGCGAGAAGCGCGCCATGATCGCCTCGTCCGAGGGCGACCGCCAGGCGAAGATCAACCGCGCGGAGGGCGACAAGCAGGAGGCGATCGAGCGTTCCGAGGGCGAGAAGATGAAGCGCATCAACGAGGCCGAGGGTCGCGCCAAGGAGATCCTGCTCGTGGCGGAGGCGCAGGCAACGGGCATCATGCGCGTGGCGTCCGCCCTCACGGAGAGGGGCGGTTCCGAGGCGGTGAACATGCAGTTGGCCCAGCAGTACCTCACGGCGTTCGGCAACCTCGCCAAGACCAACAACACCATGATCCTGCCGACTGACCTCGCGAACGTGGCCGGGGTGCTGAAGGCGGCGACGTCGGTGGTCAAGGAAGTGAAGTGATTAAATTGTCGAGTCGAATCGAGACGAGTCGAGCCGAATCGAAAAAACGCTATGTTTCCACGCGACTTTCTATCTTTGCCGTTCTACTTCGTACTGTTCTCGGTGTTCTCGGCGTTGTTCGGGGCATGCGTGGGCAGTTTCCTGAACGTGTGCATCTACCGGATGCCGCGTGAGGAGTCCGTCGTGCGGCCGAGGTCGCACTGCCCGCACTGCGGCGTGCTGATCCCGTGGCACCAGAACATCCCTGTCCTGAGCTGGGTGTTTCTGCGCGGGAAGTGCGCGTCGTGCAAGGGCCCGATCGCGATACGGTACATGCTGGTGGAGATGCTGACGGCGACGCTGTTTCTCGCGGTCTTCCTGAAATGGGCCATCCCCGGCGACCTGCACCTGCTCCCGGTTTCGCATCCGGCGATGGTCCCCGTCTATTGGCTGTTCGTCGCGGGGCTGATCCTCGGGACGTTCATTGACTTCGACCACTACATCCTCCCGGACACGGTGACGGTGGGGGGGATGGTGGTGGGGCCCCTGTTGAGCATGGCGTTGCCGGCGCTGCACGGGCGGGAGGTCTGGTGGCAGGGGGGGGGGATGTCGCTGCTGGGGATGGCGGTCGGGTTCGGACTGCTGCTCACGGTGTCGTTCCTGGGCGAGAAGGCGTTCAAGAAAGAGGCGATGGGGTTTGGCGACGTGAAGCTGATCGGTGCGATCGGCGCGTTCCTTGGATGGAAGGCGGTGCTGTTCACGATTTTTGTCTCGTCGTTTCTGGGCAGCGTGATCGGTCTGCTGCTCATCCTGTTCCGTCGCGGCAAGCTGCAGGGCCGCATCCCGTTCGGGCCGTACCTCTCGATGGGCGCGGTAATCTGGATTTTCTACGGGCCCGCACTGGTGGGCGTGTATTTGAGGCTGATGCGATGACTAAAACCTATCTTTCCGCGAACGACTACCTGCGCGACAGCTTTAGGCTGGCGCGGCTGGTGCTGGATTCGGGGTGGGCGCCGGACGACCTCATCGCGCTGTGGCGGGGGGGGGCGCCGGTGGGGGTGGCGGTGCATGAGTTCCTCTATTACCACGGGCTGCGTCCGCGCCACCGCACGTTGAGGTGCAGGTCATACACGGGCATCCAGTCACAAGCGTGCGAGGTGGTGCTGGAGGATGCGGAGGAGGTCTTCGCCTCGGTGGTCAGGGGGTCGCGCGTACTGATCGTTGACGACGTGTTCGACAGCGGCAGGACGGCGCGCGCTGTGCTGGAGCGTCTGGCGGTCTGCGGGGCCGACGCCAAACTTGCGACCGTCTACTGGAAGGCCTCGCAGGACAAGACC
>WRML01000215.1 GCA_009777165.1 Kiritimatiellota bacterium | reverse complement strand
GTCCAAACGGTTACCCTTGATCGCGCCGCCGCGATCCTCCACGCGCCCGTACCCATACCCCTCCACATGGACGACCGTGCCGAACGGCAGCACCGACGTGTCCGCCGCGACCGTGCCGCGATGCGCCTGCACGCCGCTGGCGGTCAGGCCGACCGTCTTCGGCTTGCCCTTGTTGGGGCCCTCGCTGATGACGGGCGAGCCGAAGAGCCCGAAGCCCCACCATGGGCGTTCCCAACTGCAGCACTTCCCGCAGTTGCAGTACCCCGTGATCTCCATAGTCATGACGACGGGGGCACGTCCCGCAGGGGGGCGCACCGTGTTCATGACGCACCCGGACATCCAGACCAGCAACGGTAACCCCCCCCCCGCAAACACTGCGGGAATCCATCTTACCCATGTCATGCGTTTGGACAAACGGATTGGCATAACGATCGGTTACTTGATTTCCACCCGGACGCCGAGGCGTTCGCGGAAACGCTCGACGGCGGCGAACCAGTCGGCGGCGGTCTTGTAGTCTTTGCCGCCGGACCAGCAACTGCCCGCGTAGGCGGTCGCCGCCCAACCGAAGTTGCCTGTTTTGCGCCCGGCATTGACCCACGCGGCCTCGCCTTGGATGACAGGCTCTTCCCCGTCCTCGACCACAACCGCCACGCCGTTGAAGAACGGCAGGTTGTCTTGGGCCGGCTCCCAGACCGCAATCCAGCCTTTCCCTTTTGCGACGGATGCCGCGTCAACCGGACGGTAGGAAATGCAAGTGGCAGGTACGGCATCTACTATCGTGAAGGAGGAATCAACGCTATAGAAATCCGAGCCGAGGTCAATCCTGAAAAACCTGTCCTCTTGGACTTGTTTTCCGCCAACATCAAAAGGCGCATACGAGAGCGTGAATGCCGTGCGTATCGGGCCCGCCATCATCATCGAATCCTTGTAGGTGATGGCCTGCCAATATTTGCCGTCCGCGAAAATCGCCGAGCCGCCGCACCCCGGGCCCGTGCCGACCTTGTAGCAGTCAATGCCGTAGCCGAGGTCGGGCGCATGGTAGTTCTTTTCCTTGTACATCCGGTCCACGACGGGCAAGCGGTCGTTCTTGCCCCATACGTCAATGCCGTTGCCCGTCGCGGCGGGCTTGCCGGGCTTCGCGCCGTCCACCTCCCAGAGCGCGGGCCCGTAGGCGCGGTAGGCGGTGCGGTCGTTCTCCCACGCGAAATCGTCCATGCGCTCCGGCACGAAACGCGCGGTCGTGCGCAGGACGGGCCGGGGCAGGGCATTGGTGTCCATGCCGGAGACGATGATGAACTCACGCGTCTGCTGTGCGTGGAGGTCGGTCTGGAAAAGGAGGGGCAGCGCGAAAACCTTCGGCAGAATCTGCGTGGTCAGCCAACGCGCGTTCGTGCCGTCCATGAATGCGAGCGTCTCTGGTTTCGCGTCGGGAAGTTTTTTCAACACGTTCTTCCAGTCAATCTCGACGGTGTGTTGCGGGAGGAAAACGTCGCTGGGGTTTTTGACGGTGAACGTGGCGTGGGGTTTTGCACGGAGCAGATCCATGCGGTAAATCTCCGAGCCGGCCATGAGGAACGCGCCCACACCGTAAACCTCGGTCGCCTCGACCGGGAACGTCTTGGGGTCCGCGCCGATGGGTTGGACGTGCGTGAGCTTGCCCTCGGGCGTGACGAACGAGCAGAGCTGCGCCCACGCGCGGCGCATGGCCGGCTCGGCCTCCTCCTTGGTCAGGAGGCCCTGGTTGATGCCCCACGCCAGCGCGTAGGTGATGAAGCCGGTGCCGCTGGCCTCGGGGTTCGGGTAACTGTCCGGGTCCAGGAGGCTCGCGCGCCACACGCCATCCGCGGGCTGGATCGCGATCAGCTTGCGGCACATCTGCTGGAACTGCTCCACGAAGAACGGACGTTCGGGGTGATTGTCCGGCAGCACCTGCAGCACGCGCACGAGGCCCCCCAGGACCCACCCGTTGCCGCGCCCCCAGAAAATCTTCTTGCCGTTCGCCTCTTTCTTGAGGTCGGGGAAATAATTCTTGTCGCGGAAGTAGAGGTGCTCCTCCTTGTCGAAGAGGAACTCGCTGGTCGCCTTCCACTCCTTAATCATGAAGTCGAGGTATTTCGCGTCGTCGGTGATGTCGTACAGCTTCGCCCAGACGGGGGGGGCCATGAAGAGCGCGTCGCACCACCACCAGCGCATGGGGGTGTCGTCGCGGCCGTCGGTCCTGCGGCCATGGCGGATTTCGCCGACGTGGACGTCGAGCGGGTTGGACAGGATGATCTCGAACTGCGTCTTCGTCGGCGCGGCGATGTCCGGGTCGCGGTAGAGCAGGTAGATTTCGGCGTAGGACTGGCCCACCGCGTAATCGTCCGCGTGGTAGGTGCGCCCCCAATTTTTCCAGCCCGCGTTTTTGCCGACGGCGAAGACCGCGTCGCGGTAGCGGGTATCCGCCACGAGACCGTCCAGCGCCATGTACCCTGCGTAGAGCGCACCGTGCGTCCAGTCGAGGGGGTTATGCTTCGAGGGATTCTCCAGTTGCCAGTCCGCCACACGTGTCATGACGGCGAGCGTCTCGTTTGCCCGTTTGAGCGTATCGTCATCCGCCGTCGCGCATGACGCAGCTAGTGCCGCACACAGGAGAAGCATTTCCGTGTTCCTATTCGTCCTTTTCATGGTAACACTTTATCACACCTTGTATGATAACGCAACAGTACCCTTTTCCAGTAACCGTTGACACGCTCCACAGAACTTATCTAGTCAGCCGCGGCTCCAGCCAGACGCCCCAGTCGCCGCCGTTGCCGTCGCCGCCGTCCTCGACGATGAGTTCCAGTTGCCGGACACCCGCGACCGGAACCGTCTGCTCCTTCGCGGCGCCGCTACGGACAGTCTCGGAGCGGAACAGCTCCTTGCCGTCGCCCATGATGACAAAGACGACCGTGCCGCCGTTGCCGTCTTGCAGACCGTATTTCGTGGCGAACGTCTTCCATTTCCCGTCCAGCCTGTAGGTGTAGCTGGCAGGGGCGTGGGCGTACAACCCGGAGGCGAAGAACCTCCCCCCCACCTCCAGCAGGGGGCCCCTGCCACCCGTGAGAACCTGGTTACGCTGGGGGGACCCCCATCCGACGGCGGCGGACTCGTAGGCGACGTCGCCCAGCAGCACGGTGTCCGCAGTGATGCTGGCCAGCACAGGGGGGGGGCGGGTGTCGGCCAGGAGCTTGTCGAGGTGCGTGATCTTGTCGAGCGCCCGCACGTTCCGGGCCTCGGCAATGATGTTCCTCAGGGTCTCCCTGTCTTTCGCCTGGAACGCATCGAGGGCCCTCTGCAGCCAGATGGCGTCCTCGAATGGGGCGAGGTCGGGGGCCCCTTTCTGGTCAACGGCGTAACTGAACTCGAACGTCTGGAAATCACCCCGGGGCCCGTAGGCGCGGAGGCGCAGGTGCCAGTTGCCGGACGTGAGTTCGCCCATGGACAGCCTGAACTGCCCGTCCGCGCCGACAGGGCAGGTCCAGCCGACCGCATGGTAGTCACCGGGCTTGTCGGTGAGGTTGTTGAGCGCGACGATTCCCGTGGGCAGCCCCCCCCCCTCCATCTGCCCGTCGAGCAAGATGGCGCCACCCGCGAACACCGCCTTCAGTTTCGCCAGGCGGCACGACACGGGGGGGGGCTCTTGCGTCCGCAGTCCCGTGAAGAGGGGGTGCACCGACAACGGCAGCGCGGAGGCGGCAGAGAGGAACGTGCCCTTGCCCTGGCCCCTGGCGTCCGTGCCGTACGTGTGGTTGCCGCTCCCCATGAGGGAGGTCCCCTTGGCAGCGAAGTCGGCCTCGCTCTGACAATCGTGGGGGAGGCCGAGGGCGTGTCCCAGCTCGTGCGCGATCCCGCCGATGTAGTGCGTGTTGAACTGGCCGAGCGAGCAAGGGCCATGGTAGTACCCCCCGGGATCCTTGGAGGGGAGGAGGGTGGAATCGAGTCGCGCGTCGTCGTAAACCCATGCCGTGCCGTAGCCGTAGCCGGCCCCCCCCGCGCCGACGTAGGGGCCCAGCTCCTCGGCCTTGCCGTCCTTCCACTCGAGGAGAAGCTGGAAGATGACGATGACCTCTTTGTCAATGTCGAGGCCCTGACGGGCGAGGGCGTCCTTGACCTCGCGGCGGACCTTGCCGCTGTCGTTGCGGCCGTAGTCGCGCATGGGCCCCTTGGCACTCACCGTGAAGATACGCAGGGCCCCCGTGTCGTCACGGTCGAGCTCGAAGCCCATGCCGGGGTAGCCGTTCCGCTCCATGCCGTCCCTGTAGAAACGCTGGACCTCGGTC
Source organism: Kiritimatiellota bacterium (assembly GCA_009777165.1). Taxonomy (GTDB): domain Bacteria; phylum Verrucomicrobiota; class Kiritimatiellia; order RFP12; family UBA1067; genus WRJS01. Next base: position 518 of record WRML01000215.1, on the reverse strand, counting down.
ATGACGCGGTCGAGCCGCGCCTGATACGCGGGCTCGGGCTGGCGGTCGGTGGGGACAAAGTAGACGGTGCGCAACACGGGACGCTTTGCGGCCACGTCTTGCGCAGACACCGTCGGGCAAACACACGCCAACGCCGCCACAGGCAAAAGAGAGAACAATCGGTTTTTCATACGGAATATGATGGACTGTATTGTGCGAAAAGCAAAGCAAAAAAAACACGGCACCGCACTCCCTTCCATGGACAAAAAAAATCCCGGCATCCTTCTGCATGAATTAATCGTTGTCGCTTTCAACCTCCTTTGTGATATAATCCGTTTTTCAAAAAAAGGAGTGTTATCACGATGAGAGCGGTTTTGCTGTTGTGCGCGTTGATGGCGGGGGGGGTGTCGGGGCAGGAGGCGCTGAGGACGTTTGCGTTCAAGGACCCGGCGGAGGCGCGGCTGTGGATGTCGCGCATGAACATGACCTATATGAAGGACATCACGATCGGGGAGGGGGGGGTGTCGGGGTCGCTCACG